>JAYUBA010001145.1:0-3891 GCA_043741075.1 Frigoriglobus sp. | reverse complement strand
GGCCGAACGAGTTACGACGACGATACCTGAAAAATCTGCGTGTGGTATCGCCGTAACCTGTTGCACCAGAAGAAGTTCATAGTGCGCACGCCCTGGGTCAAAGCCACAGTCGCCCCTTCCCCTCTTCCGCCCCATGAACCCGCCCGCCGCCGGGTCGGTCTTTAGTCCCGCCGCCCGATTCGGTACAACATCCGTAGCCCTTTCGCCCGTCGCCCGCGCACGGACCCACCATGCCGACGCACTTCGACCACCCGTTCCTGAACACCGCCCGCGAGCGCGTCCTCATCCTCGACGGCGCGATGGGCACCAGCCTGCACCGCTACCACCCGACCGACAAGGATTGGGGCTATGCGCCCAACGGCAAGCACCTGATGAACCTGTCGGACGCGCTGGTGTACACGCACCCGGAGTGGATCGCGGAGATCCACCGCGGGTTCTTCGCGGCCGGGTGCGACGGCGTCGAAACGAACACGTTCAACGCGTCGCAGATCGTCCTCGACGACTTCGGCATGGGCGACAAGCTCGACGAGATCAACCGGTTGAACGTCCGCATCGCCAAGCAAGTCGCCGCGGAGTTCGCGACACCCGCCCGGCCGCGGTTCGTCGTCGGCGCGATCGGGCCGGGGACCAAGATGCCGTCGCTGACCGACCCCGGCATCTATGCCGACTTCGATCGGCTCGCCGGCGCGTACCGCCGACCAATCCAAATCATGCTCGAGGAGCGGGTGGACGCGATCCTGATCGAGACCTGCTTCGACATCTTGCAAGCGAAGTGCGTCGCGATCACGGCCATCGAGGAGATGAAGCGGGCCGGCGTGCGGCTCCCGCTCATGGTGCAGCTCACGATCATCGACGCGAACAAGAAGATGCTTCCCGGTACCGACATCCCGGCCGCGCTGGTGGCGCTCGACCCGATCGACGAGATCGACGTACTCGGCATGAATTGCGGCGTCGGCCCGGACCTGATGAACGACGACGTCCGCCACCTGAGCCGCCACAGCCGCAAGTTGCTCAGCGTGCTGCCCAACGCCGGGCTGCCGAAGACCGTCGGCGACGAGGCGGTGTTTCCGCTCGGGCCGGACGGGCTGGCCGACTGGATGGAGAAGTTCGTCACCGAGTTCGGCGTCAACATCATCGGCGGCTGCTGCGGCACCACGACGGACCACCTCGCCGCGGTCGTGAACCGCCTGCGCGGCAAGACGCCCGCGACCCGCACCCCGGTGTACCTGCCCGCGGTGTCCAGCCTCCAGAGCGCGCAGGAACTGGTGGTCGATCAGTGCCCGCTGTTGGTCGGCGAGCGGACCAACACCAACGGCTCGCGGAAGTTCAAGCAGTTGTTGGAGAATGACGACTGGCACGGCCTCGTCGAGATGGCGAAGGAGCAGGAGCGCGAAGGCGTTCACATCCTCGACGTGTGCGTCGATTACGTCGGCCGCGACGGCGTGCGCGACATGAAGGAGGTCATCAAGCGCTACAACGAGGTGCTGACCAAGCCCATCATGCTCGACAGCACCGAACTGCCGGTCATCGAAGCCGGGTTGAAGCTGTGCAGCGGCAAGGCGCTCATCAACAGCATCAACTTGGAAGACGGCCGCAAGACACTCGACCCGAAGACGCTGCTCGCGAAGAAGTACGGCGCGTCGCTCGTGGCACTGACCATCGACGAGAAGGGCCAGGCGGATACGGCGCAGTGGAAGTTCGAGGTCGCCAAGCGCATCTACGATATCGTCGTGGACGAGTACGGCATCCCGCCGAGCGACCTGCTGTTCGACCCGCTCGTGTTCCCGGTTTCGACCGGGATGGTGCAGACCCGCCGCAGCGCGATCGAGACGTTCGAGGCGATCAAGCTCATCAAGCAGAACCTGCCCGGCGCGCTCACGCACGTCGGCCTCTCGAACTGCTCGTTCGGGCTGTCGCCGTACACGCGTCAGGTGCTGAACAGCATGTACCTGCACTACGCGCTCCAGTACGGCCTCGACTCGGCCATCCTGCACGCGGCCAAGATCATGCCCCTCGCGAGCATCGACGCCGAGGGCAAGGAACTGTGTCGCCGGCTGCTGTTCGCGGAGTTCGACAACGGCGACCCGCTGCACGAACTGATCGCCCACTACGCGGACAAGAAGTCCGAGAGCAAGAAGGGCCAGTCGCTCGGCGACACGGTCGAAGAGCGCCTGCGGCAGGCCATCATCCAGGGCCGGCGCGAGTCGCTGATCCCGGACCTCGACGCGGCCCGCGAGAAGCACTCGCCCATCGACATCATCAACCGCGTCCTGCTCGGCGGCATGAAGGTGGTCGGCGACCTGTTCGGCAGCGGGCAGATGCAACTGCCGTTCGTGCTGCAAAGCGCGGAGGTAATGAAGGCGTCGGTCGCGCACCTCGAACAGTTCATGGTGAAGGTGGAGGGCGACGAGAAGGGCAAGATCGTGCTCGCGACGGTGAAGGGCGATGTCCACGACGTCGGCAAGAACCTCGTGGACATCATCCTTACGAACAACGGCTACAAAGTGTACAACCTCGGCATCAAGCAGCCGATCGACACCATGATTGCGGCATTCAAAGATCACAACGCCGACGCGATCGGCATGAGCGGCCTTTTGGTGAAGTCCACGGTCAAAATGAAGGAAGACTTGGTCACGCTGAACGAGCGCGGCTTGGCCCCGCCGGTGATCCTGGGCGGGGCGGCGCTCAACCGCCGGTATGTGGAACACGACCTGCGCGCGATTTACAAGGGCGAACTCTTCTACGGCGAGGACGCGTTCGAGGGGCTGCGCGTGATGGACAAACTCGCCGCGCTCAAGAAGGTGGGGAGCGTCAGCCCCGCGATGAAGAAGATCGTCGATGGCCAGGCGAGCAGGCAGCGCAAGCCCACTATTCCGTTCGAGGCGGCGAGCGTGAACGGGTCGAACGGCGAGCGAATCGGCGTCAAGGAACCCAACAAGAACGGCAAAGCCCTCCCCCTGCGCTCCCCCTCGCTGCCGAAGGCACCCGACGTGCCGGTGCCGCCGTTCCTCGGCTCGCGGGCGCGCACCGACTTCGACATGAACGAGGTCTACAAGTTCATCAACGAGATCACGCTGTTCGGCACGCAGTGGCAGTTCAAGAAGGGCGGGGTGAAGCCGGCCGAACACGCGCGGCAGATCGCGGAAGTCGCCCGGCCGGCGTTCGCGCGGCTGAAGGCGCTGTGCCTCGCCGAGAACATCCTCCGCCCCGCCGCGACTTACGGGTTCTTCCCCGCCGCGGGCGACGGCACGAAGCTCACGATCTACGAGGACGACCGCCGCACCCCGCGGACGGTGTTCGACTTCCCGCGCCAAGACTTCGGCGAATACCTCTGCCTCTCGGACTACGTCGAACCGCTCCGCGACGGGAAGGCGGTCGATACCGTCGGCTTCATGGCGGTGACGATGGGCCACGAGGTGACGCGCATCGCGCACGGCTGGTACGAGGCCGGCAAGTACCAGGACTACCTCTACCTGCACGGCCTCGGCGTCGAGTGCGCGGAGGCGCTGGCGGAGATGTTCCACCAGCAACTCCGGCGCGAGTGGGGCATCGGCGCGGACGACTCGCCGCGCGTCGAGAAGCTGTTCAAGGGCCACTACCGCGGCAACCGGTACTCGTTCGGCTACCCGGCGTGCCCGAACCTCGAAGACCAGAAGCTGATGTTCCCGCTGATCGACCCGACGCGGGTCGGGATCACGCTGAGCGAGCAGTTCCAGCTCGAACCGGAGCAGAGTACCACCGCGATCGTGGTCCACCACCCGAACGCGAAGTACTTCAACACGACGCGGTACGCGAACTGCTCCCCGACCGAGTAAAAGAGGGCCGAGCGGTGGAGTGCCTTTCTCTTGACCTCCCCCCTTGAGGGGGAGGTCGCTTCGCGCAGCGAAGCGG
>JAYUBA010001144.1:0-3896 GCA_043741075.1 Frigoriglobus sp. | reverse complement strand
TTACTACCTTCGACCCGTCGTGATTGAACGACGCGGACCTGACCGAGTCGGTGTGCCCCTCCAAGGTCACCAAGTCGGCATGACAGAGGCGATGAACGTAGTCGTACTCCCAGCCGCGCAAGTCTTCGCGCGTGCCCTTGAGTAGCGTGCGGGCTTCAGCGATCTTGTTGTCCTTCCACGCCAGATACGCGACCTGGATTGTGCGGCCGTAGTTGACGCGCGCGAGAATCTCCCGCTGGCGTTCCACTTCCTTCTTCGCGGCCGATTCGCCCTTCAGCGCGATATCGGCCACGCCCTTCAGTCGCAGCGCTTCGCCGCGAGCAATGTCCGCGTCCTTGAACAGCTTCTCAGCGCGGAAGCGGAGTTTCACCGCGTCGTCCTTCGCGACTTCGGCATCGCCCTTCGCCGTTTCCGCTACGCCCCTCGCGCCCTCGGCCTCGCGCCAGAAGCCGAAGATCACGAACACCACCACCGCGAGCACCACCGCGAGCGAACTGAACCCGTAGGCACTCGCCGCGGCCGGCTTGCGCCGCGCCCAGCGCACCACGCGCTCCGCCAACCCCACCGGCCGCGCCGCGATCGGCTCCCCACGCGCGAAGCGGCCGAGGTCGTCGGCCAGGTCCGCGGCGGTCGCGTACCGGTGCTCCGGTTCCTTCGACAGGCACTTCGTTACGATGGTGTCGAGGTTGCGCGACAGGCCGCGAACGCGCGTCCGCAGGGCCGTCGGTTCGCTCAACGTGATCTGGTAAATGAGCCGTTCGACCGTGTCGCCGTCGAACGGCTTCGCCCCGGCCACGCACTCGTACAGGATGACGCCCAGTGCCCACACGTCCGCCTGCGGGCCGACGAACTTCGCGCGCCCGACGGCCTGCTCCGGGGCCATGTACGCGGGCGTGCCCATGAACGCCTGCGACTGCGTCAGGTCGGTGGTGCCACGCTTCGCCAGCCCGAAGTCGGCCACCTTCGGTTCGCCGTCGGCGGTCAGGAGCACGTTCGCCGGCTTCAGGTCGCGGTGGACGATGCCCAGCGCGTGCGCCGCGGCCACCCCGCGGGCGATCTTCTCCACCAGCACGGCCGCTTCGCGCAGTGGGATGGGGCCGCCGACCAGCCGGCGCTCGAGTGAGCCGCCGGACAGATACTCCATTGCGATGAACGGCCCGCCCGCGTGTTCCCCCAACTCGTACACCTGCACCACGTGCGGGTGCTTCACCGCGGCCATCACCTCGGCTTCCGCCCAGAACCGCGACACCATCACCGGACGGGCGTCGGTCGCGCGGAGCGTCTTCAGCGCGACTTCGCGCTTCAACTTGAGGTCGCGGGCGAGGAACACCTCACCCATGCCGCCGCGGCCGAGTCGGTCGATGACCTCGTAACCGGGCACCGCGAATAGCGGCGGTGGGGCGGTCGCGCCGGCCGCGGACGGCGTGAACCCGGCCTCGTGGCTGACGGTCGGCGGGTCGGTCGGGTCGCGGGTCTCGTCGCTGGGCATGGGCACCTCTCGTGTCGCGAACTCCGACCATGCTACCACCCACCGGGCCGCGCCGCGAATATACTCTCCCGCACATCTCCCCGCCCCCGAAGGTCGAAGCATCACATGGAGAACAGTTCGCCCTCCACGTCGCTCACGCTGCTCGACCGCATCCGGCTGCGGAACCAGCCCGACGCGTGGTCGCGGTTCGTCCGGCTGTACACGCCGCTGCTTCGCGCGTGGGCGACCCGCCAGGGGCTGCGCGACGCCGACGCCGACGACCTCACGCAAGAAGTGCTCCTCAAGCTGATGGACGAACTGCCGAAGTACACCCGCGAAGACGGGCAGTCGTTCCGCGGGTGGCTGTACCGCGTCACCGCGAACCGGTGCATCGACTTCCGCCGCCGCGTCGCCACCCGCGCGCTGCCCGCCGCCGACGGGCTGTCCGGCGTGGACGCGGAATCGCCGCTCTCCGACTTTGAGGAACTCGACTACCGGCGGTCGCTCGTGAACCGCGGGCTGGAACTAATCCGCGCGGAGTTCAACGAGCGGACGTGGGCCGCCTTCCACCAACTGATGATCGAAGGCACTCCGGCGGTTGAAGTTGCGCGCGACCTGGGCGTGACCGAGAACGCGGTGTACCTCGCGCGTCACCGCGTGCTGACCCGCCACCGACGCGAGATCGACGGCTTCGTGGAATAATTCCGGGATCGCGCGAAAGTGACGCACCTCTGGTCGCGTTGGGCTATCGGAACACCTTCCCAGCCCCGTTTCGCGGTGCCCCCATGACCACGCTCGCTTCCCAGCCTGACGAAGCCACCCTCCGCCGGTTCCTCCTCGGCACGCTCCCGCCGGACGACGCGGATTGCGTGGCGAAGTGGGTGGAGGAGAATCCCGGTGCCGCGGTCGTGCTGCGCGACATCGAAGCCCGCGACACGGTCGTCGATGCCATCGGCGACGTGGGCACCATGACGGACGCGCCGTCCGTCCCGCAGTTGGTTCACACCTCCGTTCAGGTCTCAACGCCGGTGACATCCCGGCCCGTCGCGGTCGGCGGCTTCCGCGTGATTCGCGAAATCGGTCGCGGCGGCATGGGCATCGTGCTGGCGGCGGAAGACACGCACCTGAAGCGACTTGTGGCGGTCAAGCTGATCGCGACCGAGTTCGCGACCAACCCGGCGGCCCGCGACCGGTTCCTGCGCGAGGCGCGGGCCGTCGCGAAGATCGAGCACGAGAACGTAGTGCCCATCCTGCACGTCGGCGAAGACGCGGGGCAACTGTACCTCGTCATGCCGCTGCTGAAGGGCGAAACGCTCGACGCCCGGTTGCGGCGCGACACGCGGTTGCCGGTGGACGAACTGCAGCGGATCGGCCGCGAGGTGGCGGCGGGTCTGGCCGCGGCGCACGCGGTCGGGCTGGTTCACCGCGACGTGAAGCCGGCGAATATCTGGCTCGAAGCCGGCACCGGGCGCGTGAAACTGCTCGACTTCGGGCTGGCGAAGCCGACGGAGGAGGCCGACGCGGACGCGCACCTGACCGACACCGGCGCGGTGATGGGCACCGCGTACTACATGGCCCCGGAGCAGGCCGAGGGCAAGCCGGTGGACAGCCGCACGGACCTATTCAGCCTGGGCGCGGTGCTGTACCACGCGGCCACCGGCCAGCGCCCGTTCCGGGGCGAAACCAAGCTCGCGGTGCTGATCGCGGTGACGAGCGACACCCCGCCGCGCGCGGAGAAGCTGAACACGAGCCTCCCGCCGCGGCTCGCGGCCCTACTCCGCGCGCTGCTCGAGAAGAACCCCAAGGATCGTCCCGCCTCCGCGACGGAGGTGATCGCCGAACTGCAACCGGACGCGCCCGTTGTTTTCGCAACTCCCGTCGCGGCGGTTGCGACACCGTGGGACGCGATCGACAAGGAGTCGGAAGAGGTCGTCGCTTCCCCTGCGCCCGTTCGCCCGCAACAGAAGATGCGGCCGACCTCCCGTTGGAAGCGTGGGGCGGTCGCGGCGGGGGTACTGTTCGCGGCAGCGGTTCTCGTGGCGGCCGTCGTGGTCATCGTCCGCGACAAGAACGGCAAGGAGGTGGCGCGGATCGAAGTCCCGGAGGGCGGGGCCGTCGAGATCAAGAACAGCGTGGACAGAGGCAAACCGGGAGCGAAGCCGGTCAACGATCCCGATCGCAAGGCGGCTGAGTACGTGCTGTCCATCCGAGGAAGGCTGGCAATCAATCATGACGAAGCGAACTTCAACCTGATGACATCAAACCCCTTACCCAAAGGGCCGATCATGCTGAAGGCAGTCTACCTCCACGCCAACCAGGAAGTGAGTGATCGCGGCATGGCGGCCTTCGTCGATTGCAGGAATCTGACTTACCTCTGGCTGAACAACACGCAGGTAAGCGACGAGGGGTTGGGTCACCTGACAACCTG
>JAYUBA010001143.1:0-3898 GCA_043741075.1 Frigoriglobus sp. | reverse complement strand
TTTAAGCAGCGAGAAGGCACCCTTATTCTGGGATGGCTGGAGCCGTCTGCAGAAGGAGTACAACTCGAGGCTGGCATGCACAACTCCTACAACCCTCCACAGTTAGCAAACTCCCCTCTCTCCAAGCCGTAAATCTGCTACGATTAGCACTGTCTTGTCTGTGATTCGTGTCAGGGTGCCGGTCGATGCCGCACGAAAGCCGGTCGCGGATCTTACCGCTCGTTCCACTCCTCGCGACGTTCCGTTCCTGCCGTGGCACCGCGCGGGATCGGGCGAACGCACCCACGTTCGCGACCGTCGCCTTTCTCGACACTGCGACGAATGACCAACTCGCCGTCGCGCTCGGCGAACTCGCGGGGCGCGTGCTTCCGGTCGGCTTTCACCCCGCGCTCATCGCCGGGCGCGTGCCGTTCCTGCGGCACGCGCTGAACCACCTCCTCCGCGGCGCGGACCCACTGCCCGACCGCCTCGCGCGGTGCGTCACCCCCGGCGAGGCGTACTACGTCGCGGGCTTGGGGCCGGGCCTGTGGTCGGCGGTGGCCGCGTCGGATCGCGTCCCGCGGTGGTGCCCGGCGGTCGAGAGTGGCCTGCTTCGACTCGGATTGTTGCGCGAGGTTCCCGGCGACGCGCGGTCGCGGTTCGACGCCGTCTGCCGGGCGTGTGAAGCCGTTCGCGAAAGCGCCCCCGACCTCACCGCCGCGGAAGTTGATGACTTCCTCGAACGCGTCTCGCGGATGACCGGTCGCGAACTGCCAACTGCTCCCAGCGGCGCGGGCGCGTTCGCGTGGGCGGCGACCGCGGACGAAATCGCACAGGCGGTGCGCGAGGTGCGGTCGCGGGTGCCGCTGCGGAAGCGGATCCGCGCGACGACCGACGCGCAGGCCGCCGCGGTGTCGCGCTTCCAGACCGCGGCGAAAGCGGGAGAGTACGCCACAGCGCTCGCGGCGTTCCGCGACGCGTTCCCGGATTCGCGGTGGGAGAGTACACTTCCCGCGCTCGACGACGCCTACTCCGTCGCGCTGCCGGAGGCCGACCGCGCGCGGCTGTGGTGCGACATCGCCGGGGTGCTGCGCGAGCGGTTCCGCGTTCACCCGCTGGAACTCGCGGACGTGGTGCTCGCGGTGGTGGCGGAACCGGCGGCCGAATCAGTCGGGGGCGACTTCGGCGGCTTCTGCACGGACAGCTTCGCGTTCCTGGCCGAATTGGAGGAAGCGAACACGAAGGACTGGATGACGGAGAACCGCGAGCGCTACCAGTTCGTGCTGCGCGAGCCGCTGGTGGAATTGTGCGAGTCGGTGGCGGCGCGGTACGTCCGCCCGGTGCTGAACCGCGAACACGGCTGGGACATGGAGTGCGACACGAAGCCCGGCCGCGCGGTCACGAGCATCTGCAAGAACGACTTCGGCCGCACCGGGCCGTACCAGCCGGTGCAGTGGATCACCTTCTACCGCAAGGCGCAGGCGAACAAGCGCGGCGACGCGCAACTCTTCGTGCGGGTCGCGGCCGACGGCGTGAGCTACGGCTTCCACCTCGGCCGCACCGCGCGCGACGCGGGCAAGCAGTTCCGCCGCAACATTCAGGACCATGCGGAAGCAATCTTTCGTGCGCTCGAAGTGGGCGACGTGTTTGCCGAGTGCCGCTTCTGGGCCGGCGACGACCTGAGTACCGACGTGCTCGTGAAGACTGCGACGGACCTCCGCGCGTGGGCGGTTCACAAGACCATCGCGGTCGGGAAGCGGCTTCCGGCCGACTCCCCCCTGCTCCGCCGCGACGAGCTGTCCGGCGATATCCTGCTCACCTTCGACCGCCTGCTGCCGGCGTTCGCGTGCGCCGCGGAGGCCGACCCGCTCCCGCTGCTCGCCCGCCGCGCCGGCGTGCCCGTGGGCGAACCGCCCTACGACCAAGTGTCGTTCCACCGCGAAACGTACCTCTCCGAGGTGTGGCTCGACCGCGTTCTGAGCCTGCTTCGGCTGAAGAAGCAACTCGTGCTGCAGGGCGTGCCGGGCACGGGCAAGACGCACGTCGCTCGCTGCCTCGCGCGGCTGCTCACGCACGACCGCCCCGACTGCGTGCGGCTGGTGCAGTTCCACCCCGCGTACAGCTACGAGGAGTTCGTGGAAGGTATCCGCGCGCGGGGCGTGGAGGTGAACGGCCGGAGCGAAGTAACGTTCCCGGTTGAAGACGGCGTGCTGTGTCAGTTCGCGGAACAGGCCGCGAAGCGCCCGAGCGAACCGCACGTCCTCGTCGTGGACGAACTGAACCGGGGGAACTTGCCGCGCATCTTCGGCGAACTGCTGTACCTGCTCGAATACCGCGACCAGGCCGTGACGCTCCCGTACTCGAAGCGGCCGTTCCGGCTGCCGGAGAACCTGTTTCTGATTGCGACGATGAACCAACTGGACCGCTCCGCGGTCGCGCTCGACCAGGCGCTGCGCCGCCGGTTCTCGTTCGTAGACATGCCCTCCGACGCCGCCGTGCTGGCGTCGTGGCTGGAGGCGCACGCGCCGGCGGACGCGACCGACGCGACCTTCGGCCCGCGGGTGGTTCGCCTGTTCGAGGAACTGAACCGCCGGCTCGCCCGCGACCTCGGCCCGGAGAAGCAGGTGGGTCACAGCCTGTTCATGGTGCCGGACCTGGACGGCGAGAAACTCGCGGCGGTGTGGGACCACCACGTCCGCCCGGTGCTGCTGGACTACCTCGGCGGGCGCGCGGACCGCCTCCGCGATTACACCCCGGAGCGCCTCCTCGGCGAGCGCCAAGAGAAGCGCCGTAAGGTGAAGCCGATGACCGACCCTACGTCCTGACAGCGAGTCGCCCGATGAGCGAGGCATCCACTACACGGCCAGTCGTCCACCGCTCGTGGAAGTGTCGCTTCGCGCGGTGGCTGCTCGTCACCGTAGCCGGCAGCTTTCTGTTCATCGTCATTTGGAATTTTGTCGGCCGCGAGGTAACTCGGGCCGCAGGGAAGCGCGAGCTGGCGGCGGCCATCGCGGACGCCGACCGCGACGACCCGGACTGGCGTTGGGACCGCCTGAACGCGACACGCAAGAAGCCGCCCGAAGGCAAGAACGGCGCGGAGTTGATCCCACAGATCAAGAAACTTTCGCACGCCGACTGGGGAAAGTGGCAGGCAAAGGACGAGTGGAAGTCGCTGCTGGAAGTACCGCCGAACGTGCGCTACTCGCCGCATGTGATCGCGCAAGTGCGACGCGAACTGACCGACTCGGCCGACGCGGTCGCCCTCGCGCGCACGCTGAAGGATTACCCGTTCGGCCACCGCGAAATCGTTCTCCTACCGGACGTGCTGAACACGCTCCTAGAAGATACGCAGAGCACACGACACGCGGTCGATCTGCTCCACTGGGATGTCGTCCTCGCACTCGAGGACGGCGAGACGGGCCGTGCGGCCGACGACCTGTTGGCGTTGCTGAACGCCTCGCGGTCCATCGGCGACGAGCCTCTCCTGATCTCGCAGTTGATCCGCATGTCGGGCCGCACAAATACCGTTCGCTCCGCGGAACGGGCACTCGCCCAGGTTTCGGACGGGCTGGACCTGGTAACGTTACAGTCGGCGCTCGCGGCCGACGCCGAAGAACCCTTACTGCTGTACGGTGCCCGCGGCGAGCGAGGTGCATTTGACCGGCTGTTCGAGAACCTTGAAACCGGCTCCGCCACACCCGAACAAACGATTGATACTGGTTTTAAGTCCACCTGGGCACGGTTCGGGTGGTGGCACTACCGCGGCCACCTCCCCGCCGACCGCGCGTTCGCGCTCAACTGGATGTCGAGGTGGGTGGACTACGCCCGGCTCCCGATCCACGAACAGCAGGCCACGATGACGACGATTCCCACACCACCGAGGGTTCCTGAGCGGCTCGTGTCGGGTCTTCTGCTCACC
>JAYUBA010001142.1:0-3899 GCA_043741075.1 Frigoriglobus sp. | reverse complement strand
ACCTCGCGGAACTCCGGGAGCAACTCCTCCAGCGCCCGCCGAAGGAGTTCTTGGTCGGCCTTTCGGATGACCAGGTGTTCGGGGTTCAGCGCCTCGTCCCCCCGGTCGTGGACACCTTCGTCGAACGACGCCGCAGCCCACGCGCGCCGCTTCTGGAGCCAGTCGTAGGACGCCCGGCGGATCACCGCGAGTAGCCACGGGCGCCCGTCCCCGCCCCGGAACGACGCGAAGAATTTCGCCGCGCGCAGGAACGCCTCCTGGACCACGTCCTCCGCGGCGTGGTCGTCACGCGTCAGCCACCGGGCCAGGTTGTAGGCGGCGTCGAGGTGGGGCAGCGTGGCCTGCTCGAATCGCCTCCGCTCATCGGGATCCAATCGCGTGCCCTCCCCGCGGCGGGTATCTGTCCGCCGGGGTTTTGCAGAACGCCCACCAGTACTCTACCGACCGGCCATCGCGTGTATTCCCCGGAATTCATTTCCACTCGCGAAGGGAATTTTTCGGCGGGGTCATCGGTCAGGTACCCGCGGAGGCCCGCCGGCACCGAAGCTCGCGGACCGTTCCGTTCCCAACCGCGAGGACCGTAAGATGACGACTCCCCAGAATTCTCTGCCCGACGACGGCATCGACCGCCGGGGAATGCTCCGCTGCATGGCGTGGGTCGGCACCGGGGTGATCTGGAGCGTGACCGGAGGGGTCGCCTCGTCGCGGGCGTTCGGCCGCCCGGCCGAGCCGGACAAGAAGGCGACGTTCACGTTCGTCCAGATCAGCGACAGCCACCTCGGGTTCGCCAGGGACCCGAACAAGGATGTCGCCGCCACGCTCAAGGCCACGGTCGGCAAGATCAACGCTCTGCCCGAACCGCCCGCGTTCGTCCTTCACACGGGCGATCTCACTCACCTCGCCAAGCCGGAAGAGTTCGACTCGGTGGCCGAAATCCTCAAAGGAGTGAAGGCCGGGGCGGTGGGCTACGTTCCCGGCGAGCACGACTTCGACGGGGACGGTAACAAGGAGTACCTCAAGCGGTACGGCAAGGGCACGCAGGGGCTGGGGTGGTACAGCTTCGACCACAAGGGGGTCCACTTCGTCGCCCTGGTGAACGTGGCCGACGCCAAGTCGGGCAGCGGCGACGGCGGCCTCGGGGTGATCGGGAAAGATCAACTCGGGTGGCTCAAGAAGGATCTGTCCGGGCTGAAGGACAGCACCCCGGTGGTGGTGTTCGCCCACGTGCCCCTCTGGGCGGTACACGAGAAGTGGGGGTGGGGCACCCGGGATTCCGAGCAGGCGCTGGAACTGCTGAAGCGGTTCGGATCGGTGACGGTGCTCAATGGCCACATCCACCAGGTGCTGCAGAAGGTGGAGGGGAAGGTGACGTTCCACTCCGCCCGCTCGACGGCGTTCCCGCAGTCGGAACCCGGGAAGGGCACACCGGGGCCGGTCCGGGATCTGCCCGCCGAGAAGCTGAAGAGCGCCCTCGGACTGTCCACCGTGTCTTACGTCGAGAACCCCGGTTCGCTCGCGATCGTGGACTCCACGCTCGAGTGAGCCGAGTACCGGCGGCGCAACGGTTGCGCCGCCGGTCTTCCTCGCAAACTCTTGTACGAGGGATGATCCGATGAAGCGGTGGACCGCAGCGCCCGTGTTCCTTGCCTTCGCCTTCGCGCCCCGGTCGGGGGCCGCAGGGGCACAACCTCCGGCCCCGGGACCGGATCGAGACACCGGGACCGAGGTTCGTGGTGTCTTCGCGGCCAAGTGCGCCGGGTGCCACGGCTCCGATCTCGCCAAGCCCAAGGGGCGCTTCGGGTACGTTCTCGACCTCCGGAGAGTGGCGAGTAACCCGGAGATGGTGATTCCGTCGCGGCCCGACGAGTCGGAGTTGTGGGCGCTCGTCGGTCGCGGCGAAATGCCCCCGCCAGACTCACCGCACGGTCCATTGAACGCCGCGGAGAAGGAGAGTATCCGCGCGTGGATCGCCGCGGGTGCCCCAGATGCCGCGCCTCCGGTGACGGGTGGGCCGAGCGCAATCGCCGGGATCGAACCCCCGTCCACCGCATCCGTAGACGTGTCGGCGGTCGATCGCACGTTCCGCGCGCTGGGCAAGTGTCACCTCTTGCTGCTCCACTTCCCGATCGCGCTGATGCTCGCGGCGGGAGTCGGCGAACTCCTGAGCGTGTGGAGGGGTTCGCGCGTGCCCTCGCCGGCGGTTCAGTTCTGCTTGCTGCTCGCGGCGGGCACCGCCGTTCTGACGGTGGCTCTCGGCTGGCTCCACGCCGCGGCCGGGAATGGGGTCGGGTCGCCTCAACTCCTGACCGTTCACCGCTGGCTGGGAACGGTTGCCGGCATATGGGTGATCGGAACCGCGCTGTGTGCCGCACGCGATGTCCGCCGCGGGCCGCGGAGTCGAGGTACTCGCGGGGCGCTGGTGATCGGAATCGCGATCGTCGTCGCCACTGCACATTTCGGCGGGTTGATGACCCACGGCCGCGACTTCTTCAACTGGTAGGCTGCGACGCCCGGAGTGCGCGCCCCTTCCTATTGTGGAACTGTTCTTGTCCGTCGCTACGTGCGCCTTTGGCGGCGCAGAACGCGACGACGGTGTGGTTGCTAGTCGCGAAGCGTTCGCGGCGTTCGGTCCGACACCGGGTGCCATCCGGATCAAAACGAGAAGGGGCAGACGAGTCGGACACGATGGCATCCTCCGAAAATGGAACGGATGCCCTCCAAGATGAATCGCGCGTCAATCACGGGATCCGCCGGGCGTCGGCGGGATGTCCGCGCCGGTGGCTTCGAGCGCCGCGTCGAACGGCTCGGACAGCAGCACGACCGACCGCAGGCCGGTCGCGTCGGTGGTGACGGCCACCGTCTGCCCGTCCACGCGGACGAGGTGTACGGCGCACCGCCGGTCGAGGACCAGCGACCCCTCGTGCCGGAGCCGCCCGCCGCCGTCGCCCTTCGGGTCCGCGGGGCGGGTCGCGCGCCGGGCGCACCACATCACCCCGCCGCACACCGCGAGTAGCGCCGATGTCAGCCCGACCAGGCGCAGCACCAGCCCGGCCGCGTCCGGTGCGGCCGGCGCCGCGGGCGGGGCGTACGCCAGGTCCGCCGCGGCGGCCGGGGCCGCGGCCGACAGGACGAGCGCGAGGGCCAACAGTGCGCGGGTCACACGTCCGCCTTCCCCGTTCGGGGTGGGAGCAGGCTCTTGATGCGGATCGCGAAGTGGTCGTCGATCACGATCACCTCGCCGGTCGCGAACGGCACCCCGCGCACGGTCAGTTCGACCGGCGCGCCGATGTCCTCTTCCAGTTCCACCACCGCGCCGGGGCCGAGCCGGAGGATCGCGGCGATGGGCAGCGTCGCGTGGCCCAGCCGCGCGGTGATCGTGATGGGCACGTCGCGGAGCGAGTCGAGGGGCGTGCCGGCGGCGGCACCCGCGCGCGGGTCGAGCACGGGGAACTCGGGGCGCCGGGCCTCGACCGACGGCGGGTCGGCGGGCGGCGCGGTCTCGGCGGGTGCGTCGGGCATCGGAGCGTCTCGTTGGTGCGCGCGTCTCAGTCCTCATCGGCCGGCGCGTCGATCACGACCGCCGCGCGGGCGCCGACCACACCCGGCCACACGCGGAACTTCCGTGCCCCGGACAACAACCCGTCGAGCGGCTGATCGACCTTCTGGCGCAGGACCACCACGTCGCCCGCGCGCAGCCCGCTCACCTCGTGCATGGTCAGGTCCGCGGTGCCCAGCAGGACCGTCAGGTCCACGGACATCTCGCGCACGAGCGCCTCGATGTGCGCCGCCGGGGGCGGCGGGGCCGGGGCCGCGCGCACGTCCGCGGAGGCCAGCCGCGCGCCCATCCCGGTCCGCGGGAGGAGCAGGTAAATCGGGTGGTCCCCGAAGGGGGTGTTCGC
>JAYUBA010001141.1:0-3902 GCA_043741075.1 Frigoriglobus sp. | reverse complement strand
TTCACGACTGGCACGCGGCCTGGATCGACGCGCTGGTGAGGGCCGACGATGGCGACGCAGAGTGACGCCGCCGAGGTCGCCCGCCGGGTCGAGGCGGTCCTCCGCATCCGCCTGGACGGGGCGCAACACCACGACATCGTGGCTTACGCCGAGGAACAGAAGTGGGGCGTGTCCGACCGCCAAATGCGGACGTACATCCGCCGCGCCGACGCCCTGTTGGTCGAGCGCCGGGACACCAACCGCCGGCGGCTGGTCGCCCGGCACTGTGCCCAGCGGGAAGCGCTCTTCGCCCGCGCGGTCAACGGGGCCGACTACCGCACCGCGCTCGCCATCGTGGACTCGCTCGCCAAGCTACAGGGCTTGTTCACCGACTCACGCGACCTGAAGGAGTTGGCCCGCCTCGCCGCGTCCCAGGGCGCCCGGCTGATCGAACTGGAGAAGCGCCTTGAAGCTGCTGGCCGAAATCCGCAAGGAGTTGCGCCACCAGTCTCGCCGGATGGACACGCTCCAGACGCAGATCCCCGGCCCAGCGGCACTGATGGCCCGCTACCGGGCGGACCCGGCGCTCTTGATGACGGATGCAGGACTGCCGCCGGATGAGTGGCAACGCCGGCTCCTGCGGTCGGGCGCCCGGCGGGTGCTGATGCTGACCTGCCGGCAGGCCGGCAAGAGCACGACGGCCGGGTTCCTGGCGCTACGCGAGTGCCTGTTCACCCCCGGCACCACGGTCCTCGTCGTGTGCCCGTCCCAGCGCCAGAGCGCGGAGCTAGTCCGGCGTGTGCGGGACGCGGTCAACCGGCTGGGCGGGGCGGTCGGGGTGCAGGGCGAGAGCGTACTCCAGGTGCGGTTCACCAACGGGTCGCGGGTGATCGCCCTACCGGCCAGCGAGTCGGGCATCCGCTGCTACACGGCCGGCATGGTCATCCTCGACGAGGCGGCCCGCATCCCCGACGCGCTGGTCGCGGCGGTGCGGCCGATGCTCGGCACGACGGGGGGCAAGCTGGTGTGCCTCAGTACCGCGTTCAGCCGGTCGGGGTGGTTCTTCGACGCGTGGAACTCGGCGGAGGGGTGGGAGCGGGTGCGGGTGAGCGCCGACCAGAACCCGCGGCTAACGGCCGCGTTCCTGGCCGAGGAGAAGCGGACGCTGGGCGAGCGGTGGTACGGGATGGAATATTTGTGCGAATTTCAGGACGACGTGGCGGCGGTGTTCAGCGCCGCCGACATCGCCCGGGCGGTCAGCGCCGACGTGCTGCCGCTGTTCGGCTCGCCGCAACCCGTCGAAGCGCCGGCGGGGGTGATCGCCGAGGCCGTGAAGCCCCTGTTCGGAGCGGCGTAGCATGAGCGTCTTCGGCGGGCCGACGTGGGGCGGGTTCCGCCGGGACGACCCGCCCGCCCCCGACCCGGCACCGGCGCCGCCCCGGCCGGCGTTCGACCGCAAATCTCGAAGGCCGTCCAGTTCCTTCGGGTTCCTCAACGCATCGAGAACCACATCCCTGTCTGGGGGAATGCCTTCGAGAGCCTTATGCGGCCAGTAATTTGGTGAATCAGCCCGCATCTCATTCCCGATGTCTTGCAACTTCAGGCGCCAATCGGGGATGGATCGTATCGGCGAATCGGGAAGAACACCTTGTCGGTTGCGGAGGGCTTTGCCCAACGGTGGCATCCTGCCCAAGTAATCGACCGCCTGCCTAAGTAATACTAGGTTCGACCAGACGGTTTAGCGGCTGGTTGGCTTGGCTCCAAAACTCACTTCGGCGGCTTGGCGCGTTCGAGCCGGTCTCGCGCCACGTCGCCTTCCAGTTCGAGCGGTGAGAGGACGCCGGCCGCTTCTGTTCGCAGTTTCCTGATCTTCGCTTCAAGTTCTTGTGCGCTGCGGTACTTGTCCCCGATCTGTTTCTGCTCCGGGTATGGCAGGAGCGGTATCTTCTGGCTCTTGAGGGTTTCCCAATCGACGCGGTGGCGGCCGAGTCCCGTTGCCCCCGACAGCCACTCGGCGACGATGGCGGCGGATCGCAGGATGGCCCAGAGGTAGGCCGGATCGACCTTCACTCCCGACTTCGGGCGGAGGACGGTGAACTCGCTGGAGAGGAGCCACCTCTGCGCTTCGGGCGGGATCACGCACGTCGCGCGGTTTACGGCGTTGATGTGGCTGAGTACGATGTCGCCGACCTTCGCGGTACTCGCCTCCTTGTACTTGATCTCCCGGCCGAGACTTCTCTCCCCTTGTTCCGCCCGGCCCGCGTAAGTGACCTTCAGGAACGAGTATTCCTGGTCCGCGACGCGCTTCACCGGCTCCCAGACCGAATCCACCAGATCGCCCAGCGAGGCCGTCGTCGCGCCGGACTGCTCCCACTTCGGTTCGAGTTCGGACGCCCGCCACGGGCGGAGGAACTTCGCGTCCAGTCGGCCGGTGAGCCGATCAGCCGGCACGAGCCACGCGCCCTTCTTTCCGTCCATGTACGCGGCGAACCCGGACACGACTTCGTTGACCTCCGCGACGGCACTCGCCCGTCTGCGCTCCGCGACGCTGGCCCGCGTCCGCAGCACCACGTCGTCGAGGCCGACGTTGCGGCACTCGTACACGAACACGTCGGGTTGCCCCTTCTCGCCCTCACCCCGTTTCGTCAGGTACAGGACGGACGTTTTGGCCCGCGCGCCGGATCGTTGGAAGGCGTCGCCGGGGAGGGAGATGATCGCTCGGATAACGAACTTCGACCGGATGTAATCGCGCACGAATCCGAAGTCGCGGCTGGCGAGCAGGCCGTCATCGATCACCGTCAGGAGCCGCCCGCCGTCCACGAGGATGTAGTGATATCGCTCCATGAACAGGGCGTTGGACCGGAGGCCGCTGCGGTACTTGTTCGTCCCCGGCACCTTCGCCAACTCGTACTGCTTCAGGGTGCGGGCCTCGTTCGCGTTGCGGAGTTCCTTCGTCATGGAGAACGGCGGGTTCGTGACCGCGCAATCGAACTTGAGTCCGGCGGCGAGCGCCTTCTTCAACTCCTCCTGGTCGTGCTTGATCTCCGTCTCGTCACTCTTCACGATCTCCATGTCCTTGTCGAGCGCGTCGGCGTGGTAGATGCGGCTACCGCCATGAAGAACGAAGTGCTGGCGAAGATCGTCTGCCACAACATTGTCTGCGTGATCCACGAGATGTACGAGTTGGGTATCGAACCGGAGTTCTGGGGGCGGTCGCTCCCGACGAATACTTAGGCAGAAACGCCACTTGCCCAACGGTTCACTCATAAAGTGTCACCGTTGGGCAAAGCCGCGGACAGGCGCTGCGACTCCGCGTCGAGGCGGCGTAACGTCCGTCACCCCGCCACCGTAAACTTCACCGCTTCGATGTCACACTTCCCGCCCTTCTTGAACGGGCGCGGCATCGGTTGGGCCGCGCCCTTCGCGTCGATGGTGCGGCAGCGGAGCGTGTACTCGCCCGCCGGCAGGCCCGGTAGCAGTGCGGCCCAGTGCGCCTTCGCTAGACGCATCGGCCACGCCTTCGGCTTGCCGGTCGCGTCGAAGCCCAGCGTGTCCTTCGGGATCGCGTCGTTCGGCAGTTCGCCGCCCCACTTCTTCGGCGGCGAGAGGACGGTCGCATCGGTCCACGGCGCGGTGGTGAAGTACGGGTCGTCCGCGTCCCAGCCCTTCCCCGCCGCGCTCACCCACACCTGCACCTTCGACAAGCCCGAAATGCCGGACTGCGCGTACCCGATGATCGGGATCGCTGCGTCCGTCTTCACGTTGTCGGGGACGCGCAGCGTCGCGGCGAACGTCTTCATCGGGCTGTCCACGTCGTTGTTCTGCGTGCCGTAGGTGTCGTTCGCGTGGTACAGGTTGCTCAGCACGACGTGCGTGAGCCATTTCACCGACTTGTAGCCGTAGTGCTCCGGCACCACGATCCG
>JAYUBA010001140.1:0-3902 GCA_043741075.1 Frigoriglobus sp. | reverse complement strand
GGCGAAGCGCCGACCACCCTCTCCCGCAAGGGGAGAGGGCAAGAACAATACTCCCCGCCTAACATCGGCGGCTTGCGACGAGAGGACATCCGATGAGGTTCGTCTACTGGAGCCGCGAAGTCGCCGGCTGGGCGCTGATCCTGATCGGGCTGTGGCAGTTCTGGAACACGTACGCGCTGCTCACGAACCGCCGCATCTTCGAGGCGGGTCCGTCGGCGTTCATCGCGTTCATTATCTTCCGCGGCGGCATCCACCTGCTCAAGGTCGCGGTCGCGGCGCAGGCGGCGCGCGCGCTGCCGGAAACGTCCGCGCAGCCGGCGACGCGGATGGCCAGTCGGATGCCGACGAAGACGTTCGGCCCGACGCCGGTCAAGTCGGTGGTGCCGGGGCCGAAGAGCCGGGCCGCGGCGACCGCGAACGGCGAGGCGGACTGAGCCGTGCCGCGCATCCCACCGGGCGTGCGGGCCGTGTTCTTCGACGCGGTCGGCACCCTGCTCTTCCCCGAACCGTCGGCGCCGGTGGTTTACGCCGAAACCGCTCGGCGCCACGGCCTCACCCTTTCGCCCGCCGACGTGCGCGAGCGCTTCATCGCCGCGTACCGCGTGGAAGAAGCCGCGGACGCCGCGACCGATTGGGCGACGAGCGAGGCGCGCGAGCGCGACCGCTGGCACCGGATCGTGACCGACACGCTCGCCGGCGTTTCCGACCCGGACGCGTGCTACCGGCACCTCTTCGACCACTTCGCGCAACCGGCCGCGTGGCGCGTCGCGCCCGACGCCGCAGACGTACTCACCGCACTCCACCGCCGTGGCATCGTGCTCGGCCTCGGCTCCAACTACGACGAGCGCTTGTGGCCGGTGCTGGCCGGCTTCCCCGAACTCGCGCCCGTGCGCGACCGCGTAATCATCAGCGCCGCGGTGGGCGTGCGGAAGCCGGGCGCGGGCTTCTTCTGGGAAGTCGCCCGCACCGCGAACAGTTCCGCGTCGGAAGTACTGTTCGTCGGCGACGACATCGGCAACGACTACGAGGGCGCGACCGCGGCCGGGCTGCCCGCGGTGCTGCTCGACCCGCACGGCCGTCACCCGGACGTGCCGCACCGCGTCACGCGACTGGCGGAATTGCTCGATTGACGGCCGACACGCGGTAGGCGTGGCGCAGGATGAGGACGAACGGCACCCACCAGACGAGGTCGTTCGGGACGACGGTGACGATCGCCGCGGGCGGGGTCTGGTCCGTCAGCACGCCGAACGCCCACCCCAGCGGGCAGAAGAGCTTGCCGAGCAGTCCGACGAACACGATCGCCCAGTTCCGCACCGGGTCGCGGGCCGCCAGGGCGTAAGCGACGCCGTAGACGCCGACGACCATCCCGATGCACTGCCAGAGTTGCGGGTAGAGGAGCGGCGTGTCGGGCCGCGGCACCCCGGAGTACGCGAACGACAGGGTGGGGAAGAGGATCACCCACGTCCCCCACGCGACGTTCCAAATCCCGGCCAGCACCAGCACGACGGACATCCACTTGGGCGACGGTGCGGGCATGGTCACTTCCGCTTCTTGGGCTTCTTACCGCCGTTGGACTTCGGCGGCTTGGCGGGCTTCGCGGCGGGCGCGAGTTGATCGAACAGTCGCGCGACTTCCACGGAGAAACCCGGCAGCACGTTGCCGCCGTCGAGCGTGTCGGCTTCGCCCAACTCGGTCGCGTCGTCCGGCGACGTGAAGACGCGCGCGGTCCGCTTCCGCGGGTCGATGTACCACACTAATCGCACTTCCGAGAGGAAATATTCCTTGAGTTTGCGTTCCATCTCCTCACGCGTGTTGCCCTTGCTGAGGACTTCAACCGCGAGGTCGGGCGCGAGGTTCGGCACCGGCTCGGCGGGCACGACGCGACCGGGCAAGCGGTCCCAACTGGTGAACGAAAGGTCTGGGGCGCGAACCAGCCCCTTCATGAGCTTCAGCGTGCCCGCCTCGCCGAGGATCATTCCCAGATCGCCACGGTCGTCGTTCCAACGCTGCATGCGCTTGCCCAACTGCAGCGCGACGAACGACTCCTGCGCGCCCATGGCCTTCTCCACGAGGGTGCCGTCCACCAGTTCGCAGATGCGCCGTGTTTTAACGCGCACGCGCTCCACGTCGCGTACCGTGGCCGTGCCGGGCGCCGGCCGGAACTGCAGCCGCTTCGGTGAGATGCCGCCCAGGCTGGCGAGCAAATCGCCCAGCGTGTCGAATTCCACTTTCGCGAGCGTCGTACTCATTTGCGCCCCTCCGGTACTCCCGCAGTCATACCACGCTCAGGTTCCGGGGACAACTTCGGTCGGCACATGGTCCGTCGGCTTGAGGCGGTCGCGGAGCTGGCGCAGGGCCACCCGGTTCACCACCTCCAGGTACGCCAGCGCGCTGGCCTCCACCACGTCCTGACTCGCCGCGCGGGCGCGGGACCGCTTGCCGGCGTGCTCGATCTCGATGTTCACCTCGCCCAGCGCGTCCATGTCCTGGCTCACCGACCGCACCCGGTAGTCCACCACCCGCACCGCCGTGCCGGTGACGCGGTTGATCGCCTTGATGAGCGCGTCGATCGGGCCGTTGCCGATGGCCGCGTCGCGGCGCACGGTGCCGTCCAGGTGCTTCAGCGTGACCGCGGCCGAGGTCTGCGACCCGGTGCCGGCCGTGCTGGTGAACCCGACCAGCGTCCACAGGTTCCCGGTGCCCACCTGCAACTGGTTCTCGGCCAGCGCCTCGATGTCCGCGTCGTAGATCTCCTTCTTCTTGTCCGCGAGGTTCTTGAACTCCTCGAACACGCGGTTCAGTTGCTCGTCGGTCAGGTGGTAGCCGAGGTCGGTCACCCGCTGCTTGAGCGCGTGCCGCCCGCTGTGCTTGCCGAGCACCAGTTCCGTCCGCGAGATGCCCACGTCTTCGGGCCGCATGATCTCGTAGGTGCTGCGCTCCTTCAGCATGCCGTCCTGGTGGATGCCGGCCTCGTGCGCGAACGCGTTCTGCCCGACGATGGCCTTGTTCCGCTGCACCTGCTGCCCGGTGACGAGCGCCAGCTTGCGGCTGATCGGGTACAGGTGCCGGGTGTTGATGCCGGTCGTCAGGCCGTAGAAGTCGCGGCGCGTGTGCAGCGCCATCACCACCTCTTCGAGCGACGCGTTGCCGGCCCGCTCGCCGATCCCGTTGATGGTGCATTCCACCTGCCGCGCGCCCTCGCCGAGCGCGGCCAGCGTGTTCGCCACCGCCAGCCCCAGGTCGTTGTGGCAGTGGACGGACAGTACGCACGCGTCGATGCCGCGCACCTTCTGCTTCAGGTGCCGGATGATGGCGGCGTAGTGCGCGGGCACCGCGTACCCGACGGTATCGGGGATGTTGAGCGTGGTCGCGCCGGCCTCGATCGCGCGCTCCACCACTTCGGCCAGGAAGTCGAGTTCGGTGCGGGCCGCGTCTTCGGGCGAGAACTCCACGTCCTCGCACCGGTCGCGGGCGCGCTTCACCCCCTCCACCGCCCGCCGCGCCACCTCCTCCGCGGTCATGCGCAGCTTGAACTCGCGGTGAATGGCGCTGGTCGCGAGGAACACGTGGATGCGCGGCCGCGCGGCGTCCTTCACGGCGTCGGCGGCGCGGTCGATGTCGGCCGGGTTGCACCGGGCCAGCCCGGCGATGATCGGCCCGCGGACCTGCCGGGCGATGGCCTGCACGCTCTCGAAGTCGCCCGGCGAGGCGATCGGGAATCCGGCCTCGATCACGTCCACGCCGAGGTCCGCGAGGGCGCGGGCCATCTCGAGCTTCTCGCCGAGGTTCATGCTGCAGCCGGGGCTTTGCTCCCCGTCGCGCAGCGTGGTGTCGAAGACGATGACGCGGTTCGGATCGGACGGAACGGGCATGAGTGGCTCCCGAAACGGCCGCGGCCCCGG
>JAYUBA010001139.1:0-12398 GCA_043741075.1 Frigoriglobus sp. | reverse complement strand
AAACACGGAACGCCCTTGGTCAAGTACCCCGGAGGATACTACTGCGGCCGTCATTCGGGATGGGTCGTGCGAACGGAGAATTGGTGCGGGCCGGCGCTTCGCGTTCTCGTGGCACGCGGAACCTTTCGGACGCTATCGACGACGGGAATACCCGGAGTTACAATACCGCCTGTTCGTCTTCTCGCGGGTGCCCGGACGGGGTCTGTGTGATCCGAATCTTCGCCACGATCCTGGTCGCCGTTCAAGCGCTGCTGCCGCCCGGTATGTGCTTGTGTCAGTTCGTTCCCGTCAGGACGATCCCGCGCCACGCACACGAGTCCGCGTCTGCGTCTCCGCTCGCCGCCAAAGAGTTGTGCTGTTCGTGCGCCGCCTGCCGCGGGGCGGTCCCGGCCACGCCGCCGCCTCTGGCGGACGAGCGGGCCGCGACGGATCGCGAAGCCCCGCACGAACGCCCGCTCCCGACCCCGCCCTGTTCGGAGTGTCCCGTGGTGTCCGCCGGCCCCGCGGCGCGGGTGGCCATCCTGCCCGCCACCCAACAGGCCCCACTCGACCCCGCCGTTCACTTCGTCGTCCCGGCCGCCGAGACGACTCGACGGCACACCGCCCGCCCGAACCACTTCTTCGCTCCGACCGCTCCGCCCCTCTTCCTCCGCCACTGCGCCTTTCTGATCTAGCCGTCTCCGACGCGCCGGTTCCGGCGTGAGTTCCTTCCGACCGCCTTCGGTCACCCACTGCGTCCTCGGTCTGCACCGCCCTGCGGCCGTTGACCCGGACGCGCGGACCGTTCCGGCGGCCGGTTGCGGTTCCGCCAATGATTACGGTTCCGCCAATGAATCGCGAGGCGAGGCAATGACTGACTCCACGACTCATGCGGGTGACACAAGGGAGGCTCTCCCCCGGACCGAGCCGTCGTCCGCGACCGGGGTAATTCCCTGGCTCCGGCGGACCGTCCCGGTCGTGCTGGTGGCGGCCGGGCTGGGCGGCGTCGCGTACTGGGGCCACCGCACCGACTGGACCTTCACCCGGACACACCGGCCGGAGGAACCGTCGGTCGCCGACACCGCCGACGGCCTCGCGCGGGTACGGGTCGGGGGCGCACGTTCGGAGCGGCACGACGTGCCGTCCGCCCTGCGCCGCGAGGTGGCGATCGAGTTCGATTCGGCGGAAGCGGCGGACGGGGCCGGGATCGGGATGGCCCCCGCGTGGCCGGGAGCCATCACCGAGTTCGTCGAGGCCCCCGGCGAGGTCGCGTTCGACCCGGCGCTGGTGGCGCGGTTTGGACCACGGGCTTCGGGAACCGTGTGGCGGGTGATGAAAGCGGCGGGCGATCCGGTCGCGGCGGGCGAGGTGCTGGCCCTGGTGGACGCCCCCGATGCGGGCAAGGCGAAGGCCGAGTTCCAGCACGCGCTCGTGCAGGTCCGGCTCCGGGAGAAGACGCTGGCCGGCCTCCGGGCCGCCGAAGATGTGGTGGCCGCCCAGACCGTGAGGGCCGCCGAGGCCGCCCGCGCCGAGGCCGAGACCCGGCTCCTGGCCGCCGCCCAGGCCCTCGCCAACCTGGACCTGACGGCCGACCCCGCCGACTACCGCGACCTCCCCATCGACGCGGCGATCGGGCGGGTGCGGCTGCTCGGCGTGCCGCCGGGCACCCCCGGCCTCGACCCGAAGACGGCGACCGCGAACCTGATCCCGGTCCGCGCCCCGTTCGCCGGGGTGGTCCTGTCCGCCGACGCCGTCGCCGGCGAGACGGCCGAACCCGGCCGCGCGCTGTTCGTCGTCGCCGACCCGCGCCGGGTCTGGGTCACCCTCCACGTCCGCGCCGGCGACGCCGGGCGGGTGGCCCCCGGCCAGGCCCTCCGGTTCCGAACGGACGGCTCCGCCGACGAGTCCGGCGGAACGGTGGAGTGGGTCGGGCGGGCGGCCGACGAGGGCACGCGTACCGTGCCGGTCCGGGCCGCCCTGCCCAACGACGCCGGCCGCCTCCGGGCCGGAACACTCGGCCAGGGCCGCGTCGTACTCCGCCACGAAACGAAGGCGATCCTCGTTCCACACGCCGCCGTGCAGGTGTTCCGGGGAACGCCCGTCGTGTTCGTCCGCGACCCGAACTATTTGAAGTCCGACGGCCCGAAGGCGTTCCACGCCCGGCCGGTACGGGTCGGGGCCAAAGACGCCGACAGCACCGAGGTCCTCTCCGGCCTCACGGCGGACGAGGTCGTGGCGACCAAAGGCAGCGGGCTGCTGCTCACCGAACTGACGCGGGCGATCGACGGTTCCGACGCCGGCCGCTGACCGCGCCGCGACCGAACTCATGCACGAAGGGCGAGCCATGAACGACTCACAACCCGCGACCGACACCGTGACGGCCCCGGCACCGCCCGGCCCGCGCTCCCGCCGCCTCGTCGGGCGGCTGTGGCGGCTGCTCCCGACGGTCCTCGCGCTCGCGGGCCTGTCCGGGGTCGTCTACGCCGGACAGGCCGCCGGCTGGAAACTGCCCAAAGCGTCGGCGCTCCGGGGCGCGGGCGCAGACGAGCCGGACGACTGGTGCAAGGAACACGGCGTCCCGGAGTCGGCGTGCGTGGAGTGCAAGCCGGACCTGCTCCCGCGCCCGCCCCGCACCGGGTGGTGCGACGAGTTCGGGGTCCACGACTGCCCGCTCTGCGGCCCCGGCGTGGCCCAAACGCCGGTCCCGGCCAGCATCGGCCCCGGCGACCTGGACCGCGCCCGCCGGGCGCTGGCGTTCGCCCCGCGCGCCCCGAACGGCAAGAAGTGCAAGCTGCACGAACACCGCGTCCAACTGGCCTCCGAAGAGGTCGTGACCCGACTGGGGATCGGGATCGAGCCGGTCGGCACCGCCCCGGTCACCGAGGGCGTCACCGCCCCCGGCGAAATCGGATACGACCCGACCCGACTGGCCCGGCTGTCGGCGCGGGTGCCGGGCGTGGTCCGGCGGGTCGAGCGGCAGGTCGGGGACCGCGTGACGGCGGGCGACATCCTCGCGCTGGTCGATGCGGCAGAGGTCGGACGGGCGAAGGCCGAGTTCCAGCAGGCGCTGGCCCTGGTCGAATTGCAGACGCAGACGCTCGCCCAGAAGAAGTTGCTGGAGGGGGTCACGGTCACGGGCCAGCAGGTGCGGGAGGCCGAGGCCGCCGTGGAGGAGGCGCGGGTCCGGAGCCTCCTGGCCGAGCAGGCGCTGGCGAACCTGGGTCTGCCCGTCCGCGCCGAGGAGGTGAAGGGATTGGCCCCCGCCGCCCTCGCCGCGCGCCTGCGGTTCCTCGGCGTCCCGGACCCGCTCCGGTCCGAACTCGCGAAGGAGACGGCGTCCGCCAACCTGCTGCCGGTCCGCGCCCCCTTCGACGGCGAGGTGGTGGCGCGGGCGGCGACCCCCGGCCAGGCGGCCGACCCGTCGAAGCCGCTGTTCGCGATCGCCGACACGAGCCGCGTGTGGCTCACCCTCCGGGTGCGGTCCGAGGACGCCGACCGGGTGAAGGCCGGGCAGCCGGTCCGCTTCCGGCCCGACCAGGGCGCGCACGCGGACGGGACGGTGGCCTGGGTCGGCCCGGCGGCCGACGAGAAGACGCGGGCGGTGCCGGTGCGGGTGGAACTGCCGAACCCCGACGGGCGGCTCCGCGCCGGCACCTTCGGGACCGGGTTCGTCGCCCTCCGCCGGGAGAAGGACGCGGTCGTCGTCCCGTCCGACGCGGTCCACTGGGAGGGGTGCTGCCACGTCGTGTTCGTGGCGGACCGGGGGTTCGACCGGCCGGACGGGTTCAAGGTCTTCCACGTCCGCAAGGTGCGTCTCGGCGCGAGGGACGTGACCGCGGCCGGCGTGCAGGTGACGGAGGTGATCGCCGGCGTCCTGCCCGGCGAACGGGTGGCGGTCGCGGGCAGCGGCATCCTGCGGTCGGAGCTGCTCCGCAACAACCTCGGAGCGGGGTGAGCGGACTGCAAACACTAACGGCCCGGTCGGGCCGTCCGCCAGTCTTGTAGGGTGGGCACCGCCCACCATGCGTTGCGAAGAGGTGGGCAGGAAGGTGTGATCGAGGACGACGCGAGGTTCGGTTTGGGCACCGCCCACCATGCGTTGCGAAGAGGTGGGCAGTGCCCACCCTACGAAAGAGATCGAGCCGTCCGTCAATCGAACGCCCGGAGTCGCGCCGTGCTGAACTGGATCATCGACGCCTCGCTCCGCCACCGCCTCGTGGTGGCCCTCGCCGCCGTCGGGTGCGCGGTCGTGGGGGCGTTCGCGCTCGCCGGCCTGGACATCGACGCCTTCCCCGACACCACCCCGGTCCAGGTCCAGGTCAACACCACCGCCCCGTCCCTCGCGCCCGAAGAGGTGGAAACACAAATCACCTTCCCGGTCGAGCAGGCCCTCTCCGGCCTGCCCAAACTCACGTCGCTCCGGTCGGTGTCGAAGTTCGGCCTGTCCCAGGTGGTCGCCACGTTCGAGGACGGGACCGACGTCCACTTCGCCCGGCAACTCGTGGACGGCCGGCTGAACGCGATCGCCCTTCCGGCGGGCGTCCCCCGGCCCAAGCTCGGTCCGGTCTCGACCGGGCTGGGCGAGGTGTTCCACTACACGGTCACCCTCAAGGGGTGGAACTACGAGAGGGCGACCGAGGCCGAGCGCGTCGAGAAGCTCACCTATCTGCGGACGGTCCACGACTGGACGATCCGGCCGGCCCTCCGCACGGTGCCCGGCGTGGCCGAGGTCAACTCGTGGGGCGGGTACGAGAAGCAGTTCCAGGCCCGCATCGACCCCGACCGCCTCCTCAAGCACGGGGTCACCTTCGCCCAGGTCGTGACCGCCCTGGAGGGGAACAACCAGAACGTCGGGGGCGGCGGCATCCGGCAGAACAGCCAGTTCCTCCTGGTCCACGGTCTCGCGCGGGCGGCCGACCCGGAGCAGATCCGGGGCATCGTCGTGACCGCCAACCGCGCGGGCGCGGCGGTCCGCGTCCGGGACGTGGCCGACGTCCAGGTCGGGCACGAACTGCGGCGCGGGTCGGTGACCGCCGACGGCCGGGGCGAGGCCGTCCTCGGCCTGTGCTTCCTGACGATGGGGGAGAACTCCAAGACCGTTTCCACGGCGCTGCGGAAGAAGCTCGACGAGGTCCGCCCGACGCTCCCGCCGGACGTCGAGGTCGCGGTCGTCTACGACCGCACCGAACTGGTGGACGTGGTGATCGACACCGCCCGCCGGAACCTGTTCGAGGGCGGCCTCCTGGTGATCGCCGTCCTGTTCGCGTTCCTGGGCAACCTGCGGGCCGCGTTCATCGTCGCCCTCGCGATCCCGCTCTCGATGCTGTTCGCCTTCGCCGGCATGTGGCGGTTCGGGATCGCGGCCAGCCTCCTGTCGCTCGGCGCGCTCGACTTCGGGATGGTGGTGGACTCGTCGGTGGTGATGGTAGAGAACTGCGTGCGGCACATCGCCCACGGCGACCTCAAGGGCCGGTCGAAGCGGGAGGTGGTGCGGGACGCGGCCGTCGAGGTCCGCAAGCCGACGCTCTTCGGCGAACTCATCATCATGATCGTCTACCTCCCGATCCTGACCCTGGAGGGGGTCGAGGGGAAGCTGTTCCGGCCGATGGCCCTGACCGTCATCTTCGCGCTGGTCGGCTCGATGATCCTGTCCATGACCCTGATGCCCGTGCTGGCGAGTTTGGTCCTGCCCCGCCGGATCGACGCGCGCGAGCCGCTCCTCATGCGGCTGGCCCTGGCCCTGTACCGCCCGGTCCTCCGGTTCAGCATGACCCACCGCGTGGCGGTGGCCGCGCTGGCCGCGTCCGTCCTCGTCGTCGCGTTCGGCATGATCGCCCCGAACCTGGGGTCCGAGTTCGTCCCCAAGCTGTCGGAAGGGGCGGTCACGCTCGGCGTGGTGCGGCTGGCCGGGACCGACCTGTCCGAGTCGAACCGGGTGAACACCGCGATGGAGCGGATCGTGCGGGACAAGTTCCCGGACGAGGTGAGGCACGCCTGGAGCCGGGTCGGGTCGGCCGAGGTCGCGACCGACCCGATGGGCATCGAACTGACCGACGTGTTCATCACCCTCCACCCGCGCGAGCGGTGGACGCGGGCGAAGACCCAGGCCGAACTGATGGAACTGCTGGAGAAGGAACTGCGGGTGATCCCCGGGCAGCAGGCGGAGTACTCGCAGCCGATCGAGCAGCGGATGAACGAGATGGACTCCGGCATCCGCTCGGACCTGGGCGTCAAGCTCTACGGCGACGACTACAAGGTGCTGCTCGCGAAGGCGGCCGAGGTCGAGCGGGTGCTGAATACCATCGACGGCGCGGCCGACGTGCGGGTCGAGCAGGTGACCGGGCAGCCGGTCCTCCAGGTCAAGGTGAAGCAGGACGAGTTGGCCCGGTACGGCATCCCGGCCAAGACGGTGACCGACCTGATCCGCGCGGTCGGGACGCTGGAGGTGGGCGACGTGGTCGAGGGCCAACTCCGGTTCCCGCTCGTGGTGCGGCTCCCGGAGAAGTGGCGCGGTAGCGCGGAAGCCATCGGGTCGATCCTGGTGGCCGCCCCGACGGGCGAGCAGGTGCCGTTCGCGCGGCTGGCGACGATCAATCTGGTCGAGGGGCCGTCCACGATCACGCGCGAGTGGGGCCAGCGGCGGATCACGATCACCTGCAACATTCGCGGCCGGGATATGGGCACGTTCGTCGCGGAGGCGCGGCAGAAGGTATCTGAGAAGGTGACCCTGCCGAAGGGCCGCTACCGGTTCGAGTGGAGCGGCCAGTTCGAGAACTACGAGCGCGCCCGGAACCGGCTCTTGATCGTCGTGCCGGTCGCGGTGGTGCTGATCTTCGTCCTCCTCTTTTTCACCTACCACAACGTCGTGGACGCCCTGCGGGTGTTCACCGGGGTGCCGTTCGGGTGGGTCGGGGGCATCTTCGCGCTGTGGCTGCGGGACATGCCGCTGTCCATCTCGGCCATCATCGGGTTCATCGCCCTCTCCGGCGTGGCGGTGCTGGACGACATGATCCTGGTGAGCTACGTCCGGCAACTCCGGCGGAAGGGGGTGCCGGTCGAGGAGGCCCTGCGGGCGTCGGCCCTGACCCGGCTGCGGCCGATCTTGATGACGACACTGGTCGCCAGTCTGGGCTTCGTGCCGATGGCCCTCTCGACCGGGCAGGGGGCGGAGGTGCAGCGCCCGCTGGCGACGGTGGTGATCGGCGGGGTGATCGGGGCAATGGTCATGTCGCTCCTGGTTCTGCGCGTGCTGTATTTGGTGTTCGACGCGCTCGCGCGGTGGGTCGGGTGGGTGTTGGTCCGGGTGTGCGGGGCGAACGAGGCGACGGTTCGGACGCTGCTCGGCCTCGATGTCGGTGACGACGGCGGTGGCGAAAACGGTGAGCCGGCCGGCGGCGACGCGCGGAGTGGTTCCGCGAACGCCCCGGACCGGCCGGTCGAGGTTCCTTAACAGGAGGACGACGATGACGAAGTTACTGACCCGTGGCGGCCTGATCCTGGGCCTGGTCGCGGCGCTGGCGGTGTTCTCGGGCGGGTGCAACAAGGCCGAGCCGGTCGCCGAGAACAAGGAGAAAGGCAAAGACAAGGACAAGGGGAAGGGCAAGGACAAGGCGGAGGAGAAGGACGATCACAGCGGCTGGTGGTGCAAGGCGCACGGCATCCCCGAAGAGGAGTGCAGCATGTGCGACGAGGAGTACGCGAAGAAGTGCAAGGACAAGAAGGACTGGTGCGAGAAGCACGACCGGGCCGCGTCCCAGTGCTTCATTTGCAACCCGGAGTACAAGGAGAAGTTCGCGGCCAAGTACCGGGCGAAGTACGGCACCGAGCCGCCGCCGATGAAGGCCGAGAAGAGGTGAGTCGGTTCGGAGCGGGCGTGCGGCGAGGGGCGGGGTGATCGCCCCATTCGGTCGGCGGAAGGCGGGAGGGCAGGGCCGTTCCGTGTTTGGGTCGGGGTGGCCGGGGCAGAGTCTTCCTCTTTGGATTGGGAACCCCCCGCGGGTTCCCAGACCCTCTCGTCGCCCCGGTGCGACACCCGAACGCCTCGACAACCGGGGCACCGCAAAGCCTCTGCCCCGGCCACCATGCCGCAGAGTGAAACGCGGAACGCCCCTGAGTGGGCGTGCTGCCGTTCCTCCTGCGGCGGCTGGGGTTCGACCCGGCGACGTGTTCGGCCCCGTTCGTCGCGACGCTCGTGGACGTGACCGGCCTGGTCATCTACTTCTCCGCCGCCGCCCTCATCCTGTCCGGAACCGTCCTCTGACGGCTCCGGCCGTTCATTGCCCCAGCCGCAGGCCACCGGCCCTCGTGAACTTCAATCTCACAACGGGGCATTCGCCGGGCGGAAAACTGATTCGGGCCTGCGGGTCGTGCCGATAACCCGATGGCGGGTCTTCTCGCCCGCTGGTTCCGGACGAGATCAAGTTGCGCTGGGGTTGCAATGGCGGCACGCGGGATAATGGTGGGAATCCCGGTCGCGGGTCGGGTCGTCGCGGCCCTGGCTCTCGCCCTGACCGGCTGCGCCCTCCCCGCCCGGAACGGTGCGGACGAGACCGACGGGCCGTCGCCGTTCACCCCGGTGGGACGCGTCCCCGGCCCGCCCCGCGTGCCGCGGCTCGAACCGCCGGCCGCTGCCCGCCACGCGGACGCGGTGACGGTCGCACAGGCGGGCTTCCGCGCGCCCCAGCCCGCTCCCGCCGCCGGGTCGCCCGTCAAGCCGATGCCGCAGCCGAGAGAACTGGCCCCGGACCCGGCCGCGCCGCCCGCCCGGTTGAGTCTGGATCGGGTCATCAACGCGGTCCTGCTCAACGACCCGAAGTTGCGGGCCGGGTTCGAGGCCATCAACCAGGCCAACGCCGACGCCCTCACCGCCTCCCTCCGACCGAACCCGTCGTTTTTCATCGACGGCCAGTTGCTTCCCCTCACCCACCCCTTTACATTGAACCGGCAGGGCGGGCCGCCGCAGCAGGACGTGCAGATCACCTACCCGATCGACTGGTACTTGTTCGGCAAGCGGGCCGCCAGCATGGTGGTCGCCGCCCACGGGGTGAAGGCGTCGGAGGCCGACTTCGAGGACGCCGTCCGGCAGCGGGTCACCGAAGCCGCGGCCGGGTACTACGACCTCCTGGAGGCCCACGCGCTGCTCGCCCTCGCCCGCCAGGACGTGGCCAACCTGGAGAAGGTCGAGGCCGCCCTCGCGAAGGCGGTCGTCGCCGGCGGACGGACCCAGGTGGAACTCAATCGCCTGCGCCTCGATCTGGCCCAGTCCCGGCGGCTCGCCCGCGACGCGGAGACGAGCGTGGTCTCGGCGAAGGCCAAGCTCCGGGCGCTGCTCGGCCGCGCGGACGCCGACCCCGCGTTCGACGTGGACGGGGCGCTCGACGCGCCGCTCGACGCGGTCCTGCCCCCGCCGGAAGACGGGTTCGAGTTGGCCGTGAAGAACCGCCCGGACCTCCTGTCGCTGCAGTGGAAGGCGGCGCAGGCCCGCGCCGGCGTCACCGCTGCGGAGCGGAATGCATACCCCCAAGTGTCCCCGATGGTCGGGTACACCCGCCAGTACCAGCGGAAGGCGATCGGGTTCCCGGACGCCGACTCCTGGACGGCCGCCGCGACCATCACCCTGCCCGTGTTCGACCGCAACCAGGGGAACCGGGCGAAGGCACTCTCGGTGGTGGTCCAGAACCAGTTCCAGTACCGGGCCGCTGTGGTCGCCCTGCGTGCCGAGGTCGAGACCGCCGCGCGGGAGTACCGGGCCGCCCAGGCGACGGCCGACGACATCGCGGCCGACCAGTTGAAGTTGGCCCGCGAAGTGCTGGACGCCATCACGACGGCGTACCAGGCCGGGGGTCGGCCGCTCGTGGACCTACTCGACGCCGAGCGGAACTTCCGCGAAACGTACCGGGCCTACGTCACCAGTCGGGCCGCCTACTGGCGGGCCGTTTACCGTTACCGCTCCGCCATCGGTCAGCAAACTACACGATGAGCAACCAGACACAGACTCCGGCACCGTCACCCGACCCGACGCCACCACTTCCCCCATTGCCGCCCACTCCGCCACCAACGGCCGTGACCTCCACGGGACCGGTCCCGCGCTCGCGGCTCGCGGCGATCGGGTCGGCCGGTCAGTTCGTCGTGGCCCTCGCGGTCACGGTCGGCGTCCTGGTGTACCTCCTCTCCACCCCCGCGTCGAAGCCGGAGGAACCGCCCGGCGACCGGGGCGCGGCCGACGAGCCGGTGCGGGCGACCGCGCCGTACCTCGTCCGGGTCGAGCCGAACACGCCGCTGGCCGCCAAACTCCAGACCGCCGAGGTGCGCCCGACCCGGATCGCCGCCCCGACCCTGACGGTCACCGGGACGGTGGTCGCCAGCCTCCGCCCCGGCAACGGCAGCAACGGCAAGAAGGGCGGGTGGGCGGCCCTGCTCCCGTGGCTGCGGCGGTCGAGCGACTACTGGCAGTTCAATGCGCCCGACGTGCTGACCACGTTCACCGACTGGCAGAAGGCGCGGGCCGACATCACGTTCGCCACGACCCAACTGCTCCGCGTCCGCGAGGCGGCCGTCGCCCGCACCGCCGCCCAGCGGGAACTGGTCGCCACGACGCGGCGGCTGGAGGCCGGGGGGACCGAGACCAAGAAGCAACTGGCGCTCGAAGAGGCCGCCCTCCGCCAGTACGAGATTCAGGAGCAGAAAGAGATCTACGAGGCGGAGACGGCCATCCGCATCGCCGAGCGGACGGAGGCCGCGACCGCCCGCCAGCTCCAGCAGGCCGGCCTCGACCCGGCCATGCTCGGCTCGGTCACGTCGGACGTGGACCTGGTGATGGCGGACGTGCCGGAGGGGCTGCTCGGCCGGGTCAAGATTGGGGACGGGTGCGAGGCCCGGTTCTTCGGCGTCCCCGACCGGGTGTTCGCCGGCCGGGTCAAGAGCATCGCCCCGGTCCTCTCGAAGGAGCGGCGGTCGCTGCGGGTGCTGTTCGCCGTGGACGACCTGAAGGACGACCTGCGGCCGGGCATGTTCGCCGAGATCGGCCTGGGCACCGACCCCCGCGACGCGCTGCTCGCGCCGGCCGAGGGGGTGGTCCACGTCGGCCGGGCCGACTACCTGCTCGTCGCGACCCCCGACGACCGTCGGCCGGCGTCCGACGGGGGCGCGGGCGTGTGGCGGGTCACGCCCGTCGAAGTGGGCGAGATGCGGGACGGCCGCGTCGAAATCCTCAAGGGATTGGCCGCCGGGGACCGGGTGCTGGGCCAGGGGGCCATTCTTCTCAAGCCGGCCGTCGCGAAGGCGGTCCAGCCGGGCAACGGAGGGGTGCCGTGATCGGGTCGCTCATCGAGGCCGCCCTCCGCCGGCGGTGGCTGGTCCTGCTCCTGGCGGCCGCGCTCGCGGCGGCCGGCGTGTACGCCTTCCGCGAGCAGCCGGTGGACGCCTACCCCGACATCTCCTCCCAGACGGTCCAGGTCATCACCGTCTACTCCGGCCGCGCTCCGGAGGAGGTCGAGCGGCGGGTCACCATCCCGGTCGAGACGGCGATGCTCGGCACCCCGAAGGTGCGGGTCGTCCGGTCCGGGACCATCTTCGGCCTGTCGGTCGTCCAACTCGTCTTCGAGGACGGGACCGACATGTACTGGGCGCGCCAGCGGGTGACCGAGAAGCTGGCCGACGTGGACCTGCCGGACGGGGTCAAGCCGCAGCTCGGCCCGCTCGCCACCGCCTACGGCGAAGTGTACCGCTACCAACTCGTGTCCGACGGCACCCACGACCTGATGGAACTGCGGGAGCTGAACGACTGGGTGGTGACCCGCCGCCTGCTGCGCGTCCCCGGGGTGGCCGAGTGCGCCAACTTCGGGGGGGACCAGCGGCAACTGGCGATCACCTTCTACCCGGCCCAGCTCGACCGCTACGGCCTCACCTTCGCCGATGTCGAGGACGCGGTGAAGAAGAATAACTTGGCGGCCGGCGGGAGCGTCGTCCGGCGCGGCAGCATGTCCCTGGTCGTGCGGGGCGGGGGGCTGGTGGAGGACGCCCGGCAGCTCGAGGGCATCTTCGTCAAGTCGATCACCGGCACGCCGATCTACCTGCGGGACATCGCCGCCGTCGGGCCGGACCCGAAGGTGCCCAACGGGATTTTCAGCAAGGACCGCACCGACGCCTCGGTCGAGGGGATCGTCCTGATGCGCCGGGGCGAGAACCCGTCGCAGGTGCTGGCGCGGGTGCGGGAGGCGGTCACGGAGTTGAACGAGTCGGAGTTACCGCCCGGCGTCAAGGTCGTCTCGTTCTACGACCGCCAGCACCTGGTGGACGCGACCCTGGACACCGTCTCGCACAGCGTCCTACTCGGCGTCACGCTCGTCGTCCTGGTACTCCTCCTCTTCCTGGGTCGGCCGGCGACGGCCCTCCTGGTCGCCGCCACCATCCCGTTCGCG
>JAYUBA010001138.1:0-3904 GCA_043741075.1 Frigoriglobus sp. | reverse complement strand
CAGGGCCGTTTAGTTCTGGTGACTGGGTGGCCGGGGCAGAGTCTTCGATGCCCCGGTGCGACACCATAAGCCTCGAAAGCCGGGGCATCGCAAAGCCTCTGCCCCGGCCACCCACAACCCAACCCCGAGAACTAAACGGCCCTGTCTCATTTCCCACTTCCCCTTTTCCTCGCGCGGCGGTCGTGCTACAAGCACGCCTCATCTGGTTCCCGGCGTGCGCGCTCCGTGGGGAAGGACTCCCGTGTACAAGCTGCTCCTCTGCGTCCGCTACCTGCAGACCCGCTACCTCGCGTTCATCTGCATCGTCAGCGTCATGCTCGGCGTGGCCACGCTCATCGTCGTGAACGCGGTCATGAGCGGGTTCAGCACCAAGCTCAAGGACCGGCTCCACGGCGTCCTGTCCGATGTCATCATCGACACCGACCGCACCGACGGGTTCTACGTTCCGGACGACAAGGGCAACCCGCTCACCCCGGACCAGATCATCGCGAAGATCACGGCCGGCCCGGCCGGCGACAAGATCGCGTCCATCACCCCGACCATCGAAACGTTCGCCATCCTCCAGTTCCGCTACCGCGGCACGGTCGTCGCCAAGCCGGTGCGGCTCATCGGCATCGACCCGGAGGGCCGCGCCTCCGTCGGCGGCTTCTCCGAGTTCCTGATCCGCCAGAAGGACTCGCCGCACCCCAGCTTCGACCTGACCCCGGACGCCATCCAGCGGCACGAGTGGAACGTCAAGCAGTGGGAGCGCGAGAACGGCCCGAACGTGGCCGCACCGGTGAAGGTGCCGCTGGTGAAAGACCCCAACGCGATCCCCGCACCGAACATGGAACTGGACCGCGACGTGCCCAAGCCGAAGTTGCACGGCGTCATCCTCGGCTACACCATCGCCCACTTCCGCTACCGCGACGAGGCCGGGCAGGTGGTGGAGGAAGCCGCGCTCAAGCCGGGCGACGATGTCATCATCACCACCGCCGGCGGGCAGGAACTGAAACCGGTGTGGGGCAGCTTCCTCGTCACCGACTACCTGAAGACGGAGATGAGCGAGTACGACCAGAGCTTCGTGTACGTGCCGCTCGACCAGTTGCAGCGCATCCGCGGCATGGTGGGCCGGGCCACCGCGTTCCAGATCAAGTTGAAGAACTACGACAAGGACCACGCGGCCGTCGTCGCCGACCTGCGGGCGGTGTTCAACAACTCCCCGGAGGTGCGCATCGCCACCTGGGAGGAGCACCAGGGGCCGCTGCTGGCCGCCATCGACGTGGAGCGCGGCATCTTGAACCTGCTGCTGTTCATGATCGTCGGCGTGGCCGGGTTCAGCATTCTCGCCATCTTCACCATGATCGTGAGCGAGAAGTACCGCGACATCGGCATCATGAAGTCGCTCGGCGCGAGCAGTTGGGGCGTGATGCAGATCTTCCTCGGCTACGGCCTGCTGCTCGGCATCGTGGGCTGTGTTCTGGGGACGCTCCTGGGGCTGTGGATCACGAGCAACATCAACGAGATCGAGGCGATGCTGTCCAAGCTGACGGGGACGGCGATCTTCCCGCGGGACGTGTACTACTTCAAGGAAATCCCGACCAACGTGAACGCGTGGACGGTGGTGCTGATCGACATCGGCGCGATCGCGATCGCGTCCGCGTTCAGCCTGCTGCCCGCGTGGCGGGCCGCGAGCCTGACCCCCGTTCAAGCCTTGCGATTCGAATAGGCGTACGGCCGGCCGTTCGCCCGGAGAGCCACATGCTGACTGCGCACAACCTTCAGAAGACGTACCGCCGGCACGCCGTTCGGGTGCGGGTGCTGAACGGCCTGAACCTCGAAGTGAAGACGGGCGAGTTCCTGAGCATCGTCGGCGCGTCCGGGTCCGGGAAGAGCACGCTGCTCCACCTGCTCGGCACGCTCGACGCCCCGGACAGCGGGTCCGTGCTGCTCGACGGCAAGCGGATCGACGGCCTGCCGGCCCGCGAGCGCGACCTGCTGCGGAACCGCACGTTCGGCTACATCTTCCAGTTCTACCACCTGCTGCCCGAATTCAACATGCTCGACAACGTGCTGATGCCCGCGTACATCGGGCACGGCATCTTCGGTTGGTGGCAGACGCGGTCGCAGTGGCGGCGGCGCGCCGAAGACCTGCTCAAGAAGGTCGGGCTGGGCCACCGGTTGAAACACCGGCCGCGGGAGCTGTCCGGCGGCGAGATGCAGCGCACCGCCATCGCCCGCGCGCTGCTGATGAACCCGCGGGTGCTGCTGGCCGACGAGCCGACGGGCAACCTGGACGCCGCGTCCGGCGGCGAGATCGTCCGCCTCCTCCGCGGCATCAACCGCGACGAGGGCGTGACCATCGTGATGGTCACGCACAACACCGACATCGTCTCCGCGACCGACCGCGTGGTGCGCATGGTCGGCGGCGTGGTGACCGACGACACCCAGCCCGAGCCGTGGCAGCAACCGCGGCTCGCGGCAGTATAAGGAAAATGATAAGTGATAAACGATAAATGATGAATATAAAGAGCGGGCAGTGGCTCGGTCTCTTTGGATTTCTATTTATCATTCATCACTTATCATTCATCATTTCCACCATGTCTCACCTCTGGCTCAACGGCACGCTCACCGACAAGGCCGACGCCCGCGTCAGCCCGTTCGACCACGGGTTCCTGTACGGCGACGGCGTGTGGGAACACCTCCGCGTCTTCGGCGGGAAGCCGTTCCGCGCGAGTCATCACCTCAAGGTTCTCTCCGCCGCGGCGGAAGCCATCGGCATTGACATCCCGTTGTCACCGGACGAACTGCTCGCGGCGGTCGGAGCCACGGTGAAGGCCAACGACCGCACCGAAAAGTACGTTCGGGTGATCGTCACGCGCGGCCCCGGCACCATTGGCCCGGACCCGCGGAAGGTCGAGCCACAGGTGATCGTCATTGCGGAGGAGTACCAGCCGTTCCCGCGCGAACTGTACGGCCAGGGTCTGCACGCGGTCGTCTCTCCCCTCGTGCTCGACCCGTTCAACCCGGCCCACCGGTTCCGCACGCTCAACCAACTTCACGTCGTACAGGCGAAGCGGCACGCCCTTCAGAACGGGTGTCTCGAAGCGCTCCTCCAGACCCGCGACGGGCACATTGTCGGCACCACCGAAGGCGTCCTGTTCACGGTGAAGGACGGCGCGCTCGTGGTCGCCGGCGGACACCCCGAAGACGCGACCGGCTTCGCAGTCGCAGCACTGGCTGGCGAAGCCGGGACGGTCGTCGCGGAGTACAGCGTCACGCTCGCCGACCTGCTCACAGCGGAAGAGGCGTTCATCGCCGGAACCGCGTGCGGCGTCATCGGCATCGTCCGTATCGACGGAACCGACATCGGGAGTGGCATCGAAGGGCCGGTCACGCGCGGCGTTCGCGACGGGTATCAGCAACTCACGCGGCGCGAATCGCGGTAGAATGCCGGTGCCGCCCCTTCCTCGGAGTCGCACCGATGATTACCATCCGCCGCATCCTGGTGCCCACCGACTTTAGCGAGTGCGCCCTTCCCGCCGTGCGGTATGCTGCCGAACTCGCAGACAAGTTCGCGGCCGAACTGGTTCTGCTGCACGTCGTTTCCGACGCCGTTCTCGCGCTGCCGGACGCGGTGATGCCGACGCCCGCGACCGATCTACACGCGCTCACCGAAGCCGGCAAAACCGGGCTGGCGAACCTGATCGCCGCGGAGAAACTGGAGCGCCTGAACCCGCGGCCCGAAGTGCGGCTCGGCTCGCCCGCGGCGGAGATCATCGCCGCCGCGACCGACCTTCACGCCGATCTGGTGTGCATCGGCACGCACGGCCGCGGCGGCATCGCCCGCGTCCTGCTGGGCAGCGTCGCGGAACACGTCGTGCGGCAAGCCCCCTGCCCCGTGTTGACCGTGCGCCCGAAGGCG
>JAYUBA010001137.1:0-3909 GCA_043741075.1 Frigoriglobus sp. | reverse complement strand
TCCCACAAGAAACAGCGGCATAAATGCGTCATCTGAACCCGCGCTGTACTGTTAGTAGACGCGCTATTTAAGGGGCTGGTTCCCTTCGACGGGACTGGCTGGCAAAAGTCCTGGTCGGCTATGCCTGGGAGCAGCGTTCTACCCCCGGACTCAATTATCCTGTTCGATGACGGAGAGCTAACCGGTCCCTGACCCTCACCCAGCGGCCGGTGCCGGCGTGCCGCCCGCCAAGCCCACCGCACGGGGCGCGAATGCGCGGATGTGCCACCGATAGCGGCGACCGGAGTGAGCGCGTGCCCACATTGGCCCCTTGTGTCCGACCGACCAGCGCGGGACACTGAGCGCTTTCAACATCATCGGAGGACGCCCGTGGATCGGGTCACGTTCCGCTACCCGGTGTGCCGTGCCGATGTCCTCGCACCAGCGTCGCTTCAAGGGGAAGCGTTGCCCTGCCTGAACGAAGGCTCTGGCACCAATGAATCCGCCGCCGCCACCAAAGGCACGCTGGCATTACATGCAGGATCAGCAACAGCGCGGGTCGGTCACCGACTCGCAATTACGCGCCCTCGCCGAAAAGGGGGATCATTCGGCGAACGGATCTGATCTGGCGGGAGGGGATGTACGAATGGGTCGAGGCGCGGCGGCTGGTCGGCTTGTTTCCCCCAGAGCCTGTAGCCATCGCACCGCCCTTGCCGCCCGCATCGCCTCTGCCTTCACGCCGACGAGACGAGAGAGAGGAAGAGGAACAGCCCAGACGGCGGCGGAAGAAGCGACGGAAACCGTGGAACTGGCTCGTCATTGGCGTGGCTGTAGTCGCCCTATGCGCCCTGGTGCCGGTCTTCGCTGTTGTCGGAGTGTACTTCCTGTCCGAGCAGCAGATCGGGCAGCAGTTCGGGGAGCGGATCGGTTGCAACAGCGGCGAGTTGTATTACACACCTCGCGTTCCCAAAGCCGAAGCGGAGCGACTGTGCGACTACCTCGTGAAGTGTGGGTTCTTCAACGGCGACTTGAAGAGTGTTCAGATCGACAAGTAAGGGGCGGTGGTATCAGGTCCGCCGAAATCCACCTCTGCGACGACCGCTTCAACACGCTTAAGACGGTGGTCAACCCCGCCGTGAACTAAGAGACCGCTTCAGGCCCCCCGCGGCGGCGGTCTCGTCCGCCGCGCGCGGGCGTGCCCGAACCCGTGCCGGGGATTCCGGTTAGTGCGCGGGAATTACCGAGGGAAGTTGGACGACGCGGGACGTGGGGCGGGAAACACGCGCGAGTTCATTTATGCGGACCGGCCGATCGAACATCGCACTGCTCCTGACGCTCGCGGCGACCGGCCCCGGCCCCGCCGCCGAACGGGCACCGAACGTCGTGCTGATCGTCGCCGACGACATGGGCTACGGCGACGCCGGCTGCTACGGGGCCAAGGACATTCGCACCCCGCACCTGGACCGGTTGGCCAAGGAGGGGACGCGGTTCACCAGTTTCTGCGTCGCGCAGCCGGTGTGTACCGCGTCGCGGGCCGCGCTCATGTCCGGCTGTTACCCGAACCGGATCGGGATGGCCGGGGCGCTGAACCACACCAGCACCATCGGCATTCACCCGGACGAAGTGCTCTTGCCGGAACTGTGCCGGGCGAAGGGGTACGCGACCGCTCATTACGGGAAGTGGCACCTGGGCACGCGGCCCGTGTTCTTCCCGACCCGGAACGGGTTCGACGAGTGGGTCGGGCTGCCGTACTCGAACGACAACGGGCCGCTCCATCCCACCGTCCGCGGCATCCCGGCGCTCCCCCTGTACGCGAACGACACGGTGCTGGAACGGGACCCGGACCAGTCGCGGTTCACGAAGCTGTTCACCGAGAAGGCGGTCGGGTTCATCAAGGCGAACGGGGCCAAGCCGTTCTTCCTGTACGTCCCGCACGTCATGCCGCACGTGCCGGTCTTCGCGTCCGAGCCGTTCAAGGGGAAGTCGGGCCGCGGCGTGTACGGCGACGCGGTCGAAGAACTCGACTGGTCGGTGGGCGAGATCCTCAAAGCCCTCAAAGACAACGACATCGAGAACGACACCCTGGTGCTGTTCCTCTCCGACAACGGGCCGTTCCTGAGTTACGGCGCGCACGCCGGCTCGGCCGGACCGTTCCGCGAGGGGAAGCTGACCGCCTTCGAGGGCGGGGTGCGGGTTCCGTTCCTGGCCCGCTGGCCGGGGAAGGTTCCCGCCGGGCGGGTGTGCGACGAACTCGTCACCGGTCTCGATCTGCTGCCGACCGTCGCCAAACTCGTCGGCGCGGGATTGCCGAAGGCGAAGATCGACGGCGCGGACCTGTCCCCGCTCCTGCTCGGTGAGAAGGGCGCGACCGGCACGGCCTCGTTCGCGTACTTCTCCGGGTCGGACCTGCACGCGGTGCGGCGTGGGAAGTGGAAGCTGCACCTCCCCCACGAGTACCTGACGGTCAACGGCCCGCCCGGCAAGGACGGGAAACCGGCCAACCACGAGAAGATGAAGCCGGACGCGATCGAGGAATCCGGCATCCGCGGGATCGCCAGCCGGCACGGGTACAAGGTCGCGAAGATCGAATTGTCGCTGTTCGATCTGGCGGCCGACCCCGGCGAATCGAAGAACGTGGCGGCGGCGCACCCCGGTTCGGTCAAGGAACTGACGGCGCTGGCCGACGAGTTCCGCCGCGACCTCGGCGACCCGCTGACCGGTGTGAAGGGGAACGGACTGCGGGCACCCGGGCGCGACGAGACCGCTCCGAAAAAGTGAACCCCCCGCTGTGGCGCCCCGCGTTCGAGGAACAGATCGCCCGGACCCGCATCACCCGCACGGAGGGCCTTCGGTGCTCCGATTCTTCTCCCTTCTCGCGACCGGCCTTGTCGCGCCAGTGGCGTCTGGTGCCGAACCACCCAGGAGACCGAACATCGTGTTCATCCTGGCCGACGATCTCGGCTACGGCGATCTCGGTTGCTACGGGCAGAAGAAGATCAAGACGCCCGACCTTGACCGGCTCGCGAAAGACGGCGTCCGGTTCACGCAGGCGTACGCCGGCTCGACGGTGTGCGCGCCGTCGCGGTGCGCCCTGATGACCGGGCGGCACACGGGTCACTGCCGCACCCGCGGCAACGGCGGCGGGGGCGGCCCGAAGTCGAACGTCCCGCTCACCCCGGACGACATCTGCGTCGCCGAGTTGCTCAAGAGGGCCGGCTACACCACGGCCCTCGTCGGCAAGTGGGGGCTGGGGGAGGAGGGCAGCACCGGCGTCCCGACCCGGAAGGGCTTCGACCACTTCTTCGGCTACCTGAACCAGCACCACGCGCACAACTACTACCCCGACTTCCTGTGGCGCGGCGAGAAGAAGGTCGAGATCGGGAACCCGCAATCGAAGGTCGAGAACGTCGCCGAGAGGTTCAACGTGTACGCCCCGGACCTGTTCCTCGCCGACGCCCTCCGGTTCGTGACGGACAACAAGTCGAAGCCGTTCTTCCTGTACTTCGCCACGACCGCCCCCCACGCGAACAACGAGAAGACGCGCGCGACCGGTGACGGGAACGAGGTGCCGTCCGACGCGCCGTACACCGCCGAGGACTGGCCGCAGGCGGAGAAGAACAAGGCCGCGATGATCACCCGCATAGACGCGGATGTCGGTACGTTGCTCGCGAAGATCAAGGAACTCGGGTTGGACAAGGACACGGTGGTGATCTTCAGCAGCGACAACGGGCCGCACCAGGAGGGCGGGAACAAGGTCGAGTTCTTCGCCAGTTCGGGACCGCACCGCGGGTTCAAGCGGAGCCTGACCGACGGGGGCATCCGCGTCCCGGCGATCGTCCGCTGGACCGGCACGACGGAGCCGGGCACCACCTCCGATCACGTCTGGGCGTTCTGGGACTTCCTCCCCACGGCGTGCGACCTCGCGGGCGT
>JAYUBA010001136.1:0-3912 GCA_043741075.1 Frigoriglobus sp. | reverse complement strand
GCGTTCGCGGGGGGGGGGGGGCGCGGCCCCCTCAACTGTCGAGGTTCACCCCCCACCCGGAACGCGAAGCGCGTTCCGACCTCCCCCTCAAGGGGGGAGGTCAAAGCAAAGGCACTCACCTCGCCTTGCTCACGTCGGCGGTCTGAGCGGCCCGCCACTGCTCGACGGTGCCGATCGGCAGCCAGTAGTCGGCCGCGACGACGTGGAACGGACCCGTCGCGGCGAGTTGGCTCACCGCGTCGGTGATCTCGTACTCGTTCCGGGGCGACAGCGGCAGCGTGAGGCCGAACACGGCGCGCGGGAACACGTACCCGCCGATGTTCGCCAACTGCGGCGGGGTCAGCCCGTCCGGCTTCTCGATGATCTTCTCCAACGTGCCGTCCGGGTTGCGGAAGATGATGCCGTAGTCCTTGGGCGTATCGACGGATCGCGCGAGGATTCCCATCGGTACGGCGGCGAGCTTCGCGAGGTCGGCGCGGCCGATCAGGTCGTCCCCGTTGAGCACCATCACGCGGTCGCCCGTCACCGCGCCCGTACAACTCATCAGCGCGTCGCCGGTGCCGCGGGGGGCCGTCTGTCGCACGGTGACCCAGTTGCGAACGTGCGTTTGCTTCGCGAGGTAATCCTCGATCTGCTCGGCCAAATAGTTGACGACGACGACGAGGCGCTCGACCGGCGGCAGCGCGCCTACGATCCAGTCGAGGATCGGGCGGCCCTGCACGGGGAGCAGCGGCTTCGGGGTGGTCTCGGTGTACGGGCGGAGGCGGGTGCCCTTGCCGGCCGCGAGGATGATGGCGTCCATGCGTTCGTGCCTCCTGTTCGTTCGGCCGCTCGCGGCTTCGCGGGATTCGCGAAGCCGCGAGCGGCCGAACAATTCGTCTTAATCAGTGTAGAAGCGGGGGCGGGAGAAACCGCGCGGTTCGGCGGGAACGAGTGAACCGGGGGAACTGCGGCGGCCGATATAACCGGCGTCGGATGCGGTAACGGTGGAGACCGGAGCCGTCCCGACCCGTCGGTGGTTCGCGCACGGAGGCGGGCCACCGGTGCGTTTCACCCTCCCGTGCCGCCGTCGGGGTTGGGGGCCGTACCCCGACCCTCCCCCCGGCGGCGGCGCGCGGGTGTTCGCCGAATCCCCCCGAATTCTAGCCACGGATGGTCCCGGTCATGCGCCGATACATCGCGTTGATGTCCGTGTTCGCCGCGCTGGTTGCCGCGCTCGGTTGCCAGCACATCGGCGGCAAGTGCGACTGCGGGTACAACCCCAGCGACTACCAGATCCAAGGGCCGACGAACCCGCACCCGTCGGCCCCGGTGCTCAAGCCGGTCCCGCCGAAGGGCGGCGGCAACGAAGAGTGAGTCGGGAAATGATGAGTGCTAAATGATGAATGATAAATGGAAGGCAAACAACAAGCTATCAGGCGTCTGATCTTGTGCTTATCATTCATCATTTAGCACTCATCATTTCTGCCCGCTAGCGTCGGCCGCGGGTTCTTCGCGCAGGTTTGGTCGCGACCGGGGCGGTCGGCGGCGCGGGCGGCGGGTCGTTGGCCTGCTCCAGGAACCGCGTCTGGCTCCGCACCGGCGGCTGGCCGTCCGGTGCCGCCACGCGGCGGTAGGTGCCGTTCGGTAGCAGTTCGCGGGCCTTCGCGGTGTCCGCCAGGGTCAGCCGCAGCAAGTCGATCACCCGCTGCTTCAGGTCCGGCTGTTCGATCGGGAACACCACTTCCACGCGCCGGCTCAGGTTGCGGTCCATCCAGTCCGCGCTGCCGACGTACACCTCCGGGGTGCCGCCGTTCTCGAAGTAGAAGATGCGGCTGTGTTCGAGGAACCGGTCCACGACCGAGATGACGCGGATGTTCTCGCTCACGCCGGGAACGCCCGGCCGCAGCGAGCAGATGCCGCGGCACGCGATGTCGATCTTCACCCCGGCCTGGCTCGCGCGGTACAGCGCCTTCACCACCGCCGGTTCCAGGATGCCGTTCACCTTCACGAGCAGGCGCGCCGGCTTGCCCGCCTTCTGGTTCGCGGCCTCGCGGTCGATCTTCTCGATCATCTGCACCTGGAGCCGGACCGGCGCGACGAGCAGTTTGCGCATCGGCGGGAGCGTGGTGCTGGCGGTCAGGTGGTTGAACAGGAGCGTCACGTCCTCGGCAAAGTCCGGGTTGCAGGTGAACAGGCCGAGGTCGGTGTACACGCGGGCCGTCTGCGGGTTGTAGTTACCGGTGCCCAGGTGGACGTACCGGCGGATGGTGTGGTCCTCGTCGCGCCGCACCACGAGCGACACCTTGCAGTGCGTCTTGAGGCCGACGAACCCGAACACGACGTGGACGCCGGCCTTCTCCAGCTCGCGCGCCCAGAGGATGTTCCGCTCCTCGTCCATGCGGGCCTTCAGTTCGACCACGGCGGTCACCTGCTTGCCGCGGTCGGCGGCCCGCTGCAGCGCGCGGACGATGGGCGAATCGCTCGACGTGCGGTAGAGCGTCTGCTTGATGGCGAGGACGCGGTCGTCGGACGCGGCGGCCTCGATGAACTCGACGACGGGCGCGAACGACTCGAACGGGTGGAACACGAGCACGTCGCGCCCGCGGATGACGGACCACGGGTTGCTGGCCTGGGCGAACGCGGGCACCAGCGCCGGGGTGAACGGCGGGTCGCGCAGGTCCGCGAAGCCGGGCACGGCGAGGATCTGGAACAGCCCGGTCGGGTCGAGCGGGCCGGGCGTCGGGCACACGTCGGCCGCGTTCAGGTTCAGCCCGTCGGTGAGGAACAGCACCATGTCGGGCGGCGCGCCGGCGTCGATCTCCAGCCGCACCGGGTGCCCGCGCCGCCGCGCCCGCACATGCGCCTCGATCTCTTCCAGCAGGTCGTCCACCTCGTCGTCGAGTTCGTACTCGCTGTCGCGGGTGACGCGGAACGCGACCGCCCGGCCGATCTCCAGGCCGGGGAACAGTTCGGCCAGGTGCAGCCGGATCGCCTCTTCCAATGGGAGGAACGCGTGCTGCGCAGTGGGCGGTGGGCTGGGAGCAGTGGGCAGTGGGCGGTGGGCAGTGGGCAGAGCAGAAGCAGACGCCTCGCCGTTGGCGAGCGGGGTCTTGGTTTCACTGCCCACTGCCTTCGGCCCACCGCCCACGGCCTTCTGCCCACTGCCCACTGTCGGCAACGGCAGCGGCAGGAACCGCGGGAGCACGCCGGGCACCTGAACGACGGCGTACAGCGGGTCCGCGTCGTTCGGGCGGCGCAGCGTGACGGCCAGGTTGAGCGACTTGTTCGACAGGTGCGGGAACGGGTGGGCCGGGTCGGTGGAGAGCGGCGTCAGGACGGGGAAGATCTCCCGCATGAACACCCCGCGGATGTGGACCCGCTCGGCGTCGGACAACTGCTCGCCGGCGCGCAGCACGATGCCGCGGGCGGCCAGTGCCGGCAGCACTTCGGACCGCAGCACGCGGTACTGCTCGGCCACCAGGGCGTTCGCCGTTTCCCGGATTTGTTCCAGTTGGAGCCGTGGCGACATCTGGTCGGCCCCGGAGCCGATGGGGATGTTCGCCTGCACCTTCTGCTGGATGCCGCCCACCCGAACCATGAAGAACTCGTCCAGGTTCGAGCTGAAGATGGCGAGGAACTTGAGCCGCTCGAGCATCGGGACGGTCGGGTCTTGGGCCTCTTCGAGCACGCGCCGATTGAACTCCAGCCAGCTCAGGTCGCGGTTGAAGTACAGCGCCGGGTCGTCGAGGTTGGCAGGCGGTTGCACGGCGCGCGCTCCGAAATGACGAATCCGCGAACGAAGGGATCAGTATAGCCCGCCACTGCGGTTCCTGACGAGCCGGAAGCGGATGCGAGGAGGAAAGGCTTGTTCTTGCCCTCTCCCCTTGCGGGAGAGGGTGGCGGCGCCTCGCCGCCGGGTGAGGGGTGGCG
>JAYUBA010001135.1:0-3913 GCA_043741075.1 Frigoriglobus sp. | reverse complement strand
ACCGACGATGCAGCGGGCGGGCGGCGACATCGAACCCTCGGAACACGTGTGGTGCGGGCAGGGGCGCGGCGGGTACTGGGTGAAGCGGGCCAACCTCGCCGGGATCGAGGCCCACTACGCGCCGTGGATCGCGCACACCGAGAACCGGCTGGCCTACGAGCGGGCCATGCTCCAGGAGCAGGGCGGCCTCGCCGGGCAGAAGCACGACCTCCAGCCCGGCGGCCAAGTGCTCGTGAAGGACTGGCCGCACGACGTGTGGCTGACCGTGGTGCGTGTGAACAAGTCGGGCGGCCAGGTCGTGAGCGTGACGACGAACGCCCGGTGCGTGCCGGTGAAGGGTGTCGAGGCAGTGAAGGACTATCGGCCACCGACCGAGGAGACCGCCGCGAAGGTGCGGGCCGCGACCAAGCTCCCGCCGCTGTGCAACTACCCCGGCGCGGGTTTCGCCCCCATTACGCAGGCCCAGTGGGACGCCGTGTACACGGACCACAAACTTACGAGCGCCCGGAAGGCGACCGACGCGGCCGGCGCCCACCGGGTACGGGCGGTGGACAACTTCCGCCTACGGTCGTTCGGCCACGCGGTTCCGGAGCAGTGGGGCGCAACGCCCGTCTACCTCACCGACGCCAAGCGGAAAGACCCGCCCAAGCTGACAGAGGTGGCAGCGGCTGCCACCCCGCAAGAGCTGCCACGGGAACCCGTGGTCCGCGACCGGACACCCCGCCCGGAGCCGGTTCGCACCAAGTTCGACGATCTCGCCGACGCGCTGCGCGAGGGAATCCGGGTGGTGAGCGCCCCGCAGTTGTTCCCGACCCCGCCCGACCTCGCCCGCCGGGTCGTCGAACTGGCCGACATCCGGCCGGGCATGACCGTATTGGAGCCGAGCGCCGGAACCGGTGCGCTACTCGACGCGCTCGGCAGCCACGCGGGGATTACGGCGGTGGAGATCAACCGCACCCTCGCCGAGGTGCTGCGGACGCGCTACCCGCGGTGTGACGTGTGGTGTGGCGACTTCCTGACGCTCGGTGACGAGGTGGGGATGTTCGACCGGGTGGTGATGAACCCGCCGTTCGGCCACGGTAGCGACATCGAGCACATCAAGCACGCATACCGGAAGCTCAAGCCGGGCGGGCGGTTGGTGGCGATCTGTGCCAACGGACCGAAGCAACAGGAGATCATGGGCGAGATCTGCTCCGCCTGGGTCGAACTTCCGGCCGGCTCGTTCAAGGAGCAGGGAACGAACGTGAGCACCGCCATTGTGGTCATTGACAACTGAGCGCCCGGACCCACAGGCCCCTTCCGCCTGTGGGTCCGGCCTCCGTCGGTCCTATCCGATCTTCGCCGCGAGCGCGACCCCGAGCCCTTCGTTCCGCTCCGCGTACACCTCCGTCGTGCTGATCCGCGAGTGGCTGAGCATCACCTGTGTCGCCTCCGGCCCGTACTCCTTCCGCACCTTCGTCGCGTAGGTGTGGCGGATCTGGTTCGGGTGCCAGTGCGGCACGCCGGCCTTCTCGGCCGCCTTCCGCACCGCGTGCCCGTAGGCGGCGACCTTGTACACGCTCCCCGGCTGCCGCTTCGGGTTCTCCGCACGGCGGTGCTGCTGTGACGGGGGGACCTTGCTCTTGCGCTTCGCCCGCACCGCCCGGACCCACTCCTCGCGGGCCTCGGCCGGGCTGAAGAGCGGCCGGTGCGGGTCGATGACGCACCCCGCCACGACTTCCACCCGCCGCGCCGCGTCGCGGAGCAGGGCCGCGTCCTGAACCCGCCCGGCCCTCTGGTACGCCTCGGCCATCGCACGGCGGGCGTCGCGCCGCGCAGGGTCGTTCGGGTCGATGTGCCCGAACCCGTCCGGCGGTGAGCCGGCCCGCCGCAGGAAGGCGACGAGCCCCGCCACCGCCCGCGGGCCGAGGGGGATGGCCCGCGCCTTGCCCCGGTGTGCCGTCTTGTGCCGGTCGGGCCGGTACATCCACACCTCGCCCGTCCGCTCGACCTCGTCCAGGCGGAACCGGCACACCTCACCCGGCCGCATGCCGGTGAGGAGCTGGAGCCCGACCATCGCCTGCAGGTGGGAGCTGAGGAACGGCAGCGTGGCGGCGACGTGCGCCGGATCGACCGGCTTCACCGGCTCGGCCTCCCTGGCCTCCGTCCGCCCCTTCTGCAGCCCGGCCAGCGTCCGCAGCGCCTGGTACACGGTGACCGGCACGAGCTCCTCGGCGGCGGCCCACTTGAACGCCCGCCTCACGCGGTCGATCCGTTTGTAGATGAGCTTCCGGGACAGGTCGGCCCCGATCATGCTCAGCAGGACGGCGGCCAGCGCCTTCGGCCCGAACTCGCACGCGGGGAGGTGGCCGTACAACTCCCGGACGGCGCGGGCGGACAGCCGCAGCTCGACGACCTCGTGCGTCGGCTCGCCGTCCGGGGTGCGGTAGTACCCTTCCGCCCAGCGAAGGAAGGGGAGGAGAATCTCACCGACGGTCAGATTGGCCGACGCCGGCCCCGCCGCGGGGACCGGGAGGGCGGCGGCGGGGCCGGCCTGCAGCTCGACCAGCAGCCGGCGGTACTCAACCTGGCTGTCGGGCGAGCCGTACTTGCCCAGGTAGACGACCCGGCGACCGCCGGCCCCGTCGGGAATGCGGACGTACGCCTGGCCGGTGGGCTTGTGGAGGGAGTAAGACGGGATGGGTTTTTTCGATCGCGGCATGAACGCACCGGGTGATGTGGCGTAGTACTACGCCATAACCTGATGTTTCCGGCCGCGCTCCCGAACGCCGGGAGGAAAGCTGAACTGCTTCGGCTGACAGGACTTAAGGACAGCTCCCCGAGCGAAACACTCTTCGGAAATACGCGCGCGTCTCTCGACCCGAGAGTACGCCCCTCGACAGCGATCAACCCCTTGGGTTTCCAGCGGATTCGGAGTTAACAGCCCGCGCGATGTGACCGCGGCTTGAGTGAGTTCGCGTCCATCTCGGTGTCCGAGACGAACACTCCTCGAACACCTCGCGCTCGCGCGCCTGTTAACCTGCGGGTCACTTCGGTGCGTCAGAAAAACTGACGCACCCGCGGGTTAACAACTGGCGCGAGCGCGCGGCATCCATGCATGCAATCCGACTGTCCGAAACCAGCGAGGAGCCGGCTCTTACCCTTTCCATCCGGTGAGGCTCGGTGCCGAAAGCGACTCGGTCGACCGGTCAAGAACTACCACTGCGCCGCGGCCGAACCTACTTCGCAGAGGCTACCGCTCAACGACCACGTACTGGAACCGTGCCGGCGGTCTGTACCGGCCTGCGCCGAGCGACCGTTCGGCCACCCCTGCAATTACACGGACGGTGTCTGTACGAAGACGGCGATGGGCGTGATTCGGACTGGGCAGGCCCTCGGTATCCGCCACTTTCGGGGCGTATGCGGGTCACTTCTTGTCGGCCCCGGTGACGAACTCGGTGATCTTCTTGGCGTCGGCGGGCGTCGCCCGGGCGTTCTTGTACGCGACCTTGCCGTCCGGGCCGACGACGAACGTCCACCGGGCGAGGGTCGCGGCCGCTCGATCTCGATGACCTTGCCCTCGGCGTCCCTGGCCTTCACCGTCCCCTTTGCCGACCGGCACGCCGAACTGCTTGGCGACGGTCCCGTCGGGGTCTGCGAGCAGGGTGAAGTTGGGCTCCTGGGCCTTCTTGAACAGCGCGTGCGTCGCGATCGCGTCGCCGCTGACCCCGACCACGTCCTTCTCGGTCAGCTTGTCTATGGCGGCGCTGAACGCCCTGGCCTGCGCCGTGCAGCCGGGGGTGAAGTCGCCGGGATAGAAGTAGACCACCACCCACTTCTTGCCGAACCGGTCGGACGAGCTCCACGTCGTGTCGCGGTCGTCGCGGAGCTGGAACGGTCGAGCACCGGAGCATCCGACGGGCCTTGCCCGCCC
>JAYUBA010001134.1:0-3913 GCA_043741075.1 Frigoriglobus sp. | reverse complement strand
GCTGGAAGCCTGTCCTACTTCACATCGACGATCTCCAACACCGTGTACGGGCTGAGCATCAGCACGTACACGCCGCCGGCTTTCGTCTGGCACACGCCGAGCGTGACGTACTTGCTCGTCGTCACGCCGGCCGGCGTCTTGAACGTGCCGTGGTGGCCCGGTAGCGTCTTGCCGGCCTTGTCGGTGAACGGCACATAGTCCGGGTTCTTGATCGACACCGGGCCGTGATCCTTCGGCGCCTTGTCGCCCGGCTTGTAGCTCACGATGTGGTGCAGCGAGATGCCCCACGCGCTCGACCGCGTGACCGACACCCACACCTGACCCGTCGGCCCGACGCACATCGCCCGGCAGTCGGTGTCGGTCGCGGTGGGCACCAGCACGCCCAGGTCGCGACCGGGGAGCGTGTCGCCCGCCGCCGTCAGGTCGTAGGCGTACAGTTTGTTCGTACTCATGGGCACGCTGTACAGCGTCTTGCCGTCGGGCGAGATGTCCCAGTTGATCGGGTGGCCGCGGGGCTGCTCCACGAGGTTCTTGTCGCCCGACGGCGGCTTCCCGTCGATGGTCTGCTTCAGTTTGTCGAGTTTGTCCGTCTTCGGGTCGTACCGGGCGATCTCGCCGCCGAGCAGCGGGTGGTACGCGCGGCCGAGGTGATCCACCACGATGAAGCCGTAGATGTGCTTCGTGTCGATCAGCTCGCGGTACTTGCCCGTCTTCAGATCAAGAATCAGGAAGATGGAGCTTTCGCCGGGGCCGGGGCGGCCGTCGGAACAGGTCGAGATGTACGCGACCCCGCGCGCCTCGTCGGGCGTGATGCTGTTGATGCCGTGGTGCTTCACCGGGATGTCGTACACCTTCGTTTCGCCGGTCTTCGGGTCGTACACCATCGGGTAGCCGCCGGGGTAGTCCTCGCGCTTCTCCTTCGCGTCCGGGTAGCCCTGCTTCGTGCCGAAGTAGATCTTCCCGCTCGCACCGACGTTGTTCCGCGTGTGAATCTTGGCCTGCGCGCCGAAGCCCTTCAGGTCTTTGCCGATGACCTTGTGGCAATCGACCACGGCCTTCATCTGCTTCGTCTTCGGGTCGAATTCGACGAGCCACGAGTTGACGCCGTTCGCGTGCGTGCCGATATACATCTTCCCGTTGTGGCCTTCGATGATGGAGAAGTAGCCCTCGCCGTCCGGGGCGGTATCGAACGGCACTGCGTGCGCCGTCGCCGGCACCCACTTCGGTTCCTTCTCCGCGTACACCATCACCGGCGCGAGCAGCCCGCCCGTCCCGAGTTCGTTGAACTCCTTGCGCGTGGCGAGGATCGCGACGGAGTTCGCGCCGGGCTTCGCGACGCCCGTGATGTCGAACGAGAACGGCTGGCAGTAGCCGGTCACGTCGTCCGCGGGCTTACCGTCCGCGCCCTTGTGCTTCACCAACTGCCCGTTGACGAACACCTTCGCACTGCCGTCGAAACTGCCGAGCCAGAGGAACGTGCGCCGGCCGTTCGGCACCGAGGGCAGCGTCACCTGGGTGCGATACCACACCGACTTGAAGTAGTCGTGCAGGCCGAGCGAACTCCAGGTCTCGTGGCACACGTCGGTCGTCTCCCACGACTGGTCGCTGAAGTCCGGTTTCGCCCAGCCCGCCGCCTCGCCCTTACCATCGGGGTCGGTGTGGTAGCGGAACGTGCGCACCGGCGGGTTGGTGAGGATGTCGAAGTGCTTCGCGACCTTCCCCGCGTCGTCGTAGGTCTGCTGGTAGAACTGGCTGAAATACGTACCGCCGACCGTGTGTGGCGTCCAACCCACGCGGCAGAAGCAGTACTGATCCTTGTACTGCTCGCCGAGCGCGACGACGTGCTTCCGCCACTGCGCGGCCTCCTCCGCGATGGTCGAGAAGCGGCCGTCGGCCTGGTCGCGGCGGAGCTTGATGAACAGCTCGAACAGCTTGAGCGAGTCGTCCGCGAGCGTCACCCGCTTCTTTTCGGCCGGCGCCTTGGCCGCGGCGACGCCGGCGTTCAGGAGCCGGCGCGCTTCGGTCACGCGTTCGGGCGTCCAGCGGCGCAGGTAGCCGAACCCGCAGCCGGAGTATTCGGGCGTGTTCACCCACACGTCGTCGATGAACCCCCAGTACGCGGTCATCTCCTTCGCGGCGGCCCCGTAGAACTTCGCGTTGATGTCCGCGTACACGTCCTCCGGCTTCAAGCCCGGATCGAACGCGAGCCGGTTGCCCATGTACAGGGCGTGCATATTCGACTCGAACGTTGAGAGCGTCTCCGGCTGCCAGAACCGGCAGTTGTTCTTGAGCGCGAACGGCACGTCCGCGGCCCACTTCGCGAGGAACGGCTGGGGCGCGACCGGCTCGGCGAGGTTGTACGCGTAGTAGTACATCGACGTGTACCTGGCCCTCTTGCCCCAGCCTTCGATGAGGTCGCGCAGGGCGCGGTTGCCCGGCACGCGGGCGTCGGTCATCGGGTGGCCGCGGCTGTAGGTGATGGGCGCGATCTGCGGCACCACGTTCGGGTGAACCTTCTCCCGCACCGGGGGCCGCGTGTACTGCGCGTACGCGAGCACCCCGAACAGCACGTCCGCGTTCGTGGCGCTCACCTTCGTCGCGACGCGGTTGGTCAGCACCATGAGCCGGTCGGTGATCGCGACCTGCTGGTGCGTGCCGTCGAAGTCGCCCGCGTCGAGCGCCTTGTCCTGCTTCGATTCGTCCCAGTCGTTGCCGTCGTCGGGCGAGAGCGAGTAGGACGGCTGCGGGTCTTTCGCGTGCAGCGCGAGCAGCTTGTCGCCGAGCGAATCGGCCAGCGCCGGGCTGCTCCACTTCAGCCGGTGCGGGTGCGGCTTCCCGCCGATCTCCGCGCGCCAGTCCGGGTGCGCGTCGCGGTCCTCCTTCGTGACGTACATCTCCAGCGCGTGCCCGGCGGAGAGGAGCAGCCCGCCCATGCGGTTGCGGCGCTTGTAGTCCTCGTCCGCGTACCACACGCCGCGGTAGATCGTGCCCGGCGCGGAGGAGAAGTCCACGTCCTTCAAGGTGACCGTCTTGAGGTCGGGAACCACCTCGCCCATCTCACTCGGCATGAACCAGCGGCAGCCGAGGCGGTCGAGGAGTTCGTACACCGCGTAGCTAGTCGCGAGGTCGGACTCGCCCACGAACCCGACGCCCTTCGCGTTCACGACGTAGCGGAAGCCCTGCTTGTAGAGGGCCGTCTTCGCGGGCGCGCCGAACGCGGCGACCGCGGGCGCGCCGACCAGCACGCGAACCCGCGTGTCGTCCGCCTTCGGCGCGGCGGTGACCACTTCCACCTTCGCCCCGCTCATCTTGCCGAGGTAGAGGGCGAGGTCTTTCACCGATTCGCGGAGGCGCTGCCGCTGGCGCTCGGCTTCCGCGTCCGCGAACTTCGGCGGGGCCGGCGTCTTGTCGGCGGCCATCGTCGCGGCGTCGGTGACGATGACGCACCGCGACTGCCCGTTCGCGACGAGTGTGACATCGGCGCGGGCTTGAAGGGCGCACGCGATTGCCGCGACGAGAGCGGCGAGGGGGAAGCGGATCATGCGAAAGCTCCGCGAGCGGCGGGAAGTCTGGCGGGAGGGTGGATTGTCGAGTGTCGCGGTGCGAAAGGCAAGGGGTCACCTGATCGGGAGTGGTACAGTTTGAGTTGTGGTGCGGGCCTCTGGCTTGCATCGCGAAAAGCAGGCGGGACGCCTGCACCACAATTCAAACTGAGACACGACCCCTGATCGCGTCCCGATCGGATCGCTTACCCCCCACCCGGCGGCGAAGCGCCGCCGACCTCCCCCTCAAAAGGGGAGGTCAGAGAATTGCTTTGACCTCCAAGCTTACCGGGGCGTCTACAACACCGACGAGCCGGCCCTCAAGGGGGGAGGTCAGAGAATTGCTTTGACCTCCCCCCTTGAGGGGGAGG
>JAYUBA010001133.1:0-12431 GCA_043741075.1 Frigoriglobus sp. | reverse complement strand
TCTCCTCGACCCGATTGCATACCGTCGTTCACCCCGGCGCGCCCGCCCGGTGCTCGGTCAGCGGGGGCCAGTAGACGCGGACCTGCGTGCCCCACCCGACCTCCGACTCGACCTCGACGTGCCCGCCCGCGGCCGTCACCGCCTCGCGGACCGTCGCCAGCCCCAGCCCGGTGCCGCGGTCGCCCTTCGTCGTGAAGAACGTCTCGAACATCTTCGCCCGCACGTCCGGCGACATCCCGCACCCGGTGTCCGAGACCGTGATCGCGACGTACGGACCCGGCGCGCGGTCCGCCGGCCACCCGGCGCGGCCCGGTTCGACCGCCGCCGCCGCCGCCCGCACGGTGATCGTGCCGGTCCCCGTGGCGTCCCGCGCGTTCAGCACGAGGTTGAGCACCACCCGGTCGAACTGCGTCGCGTCGGCGCGGATCACCGGCAGACCGGGCGCGAGGTCGAACGCGAGCCGCACCGGGTTGCCGACCAGCCGGCGCAAGATCGGTTCGAGCGCGCGCAGCGCGCCGCCCGCGTCCAGCGGCACGACCTGCGGCGGACCGGGCGTGCCGACCGCCAGGAGCTTCCGACTCACCCCGGCGACGGTGTACGCGGCGCGCGCGATCGTCTCCACCATCTCGCGGTGCCGGTCCCCCGGCGGCAGCGCCTCGCGGATCAACTCGGCGTTACCGGCGATCACGCCGAGCAGGTTGTTGAAGTCGTGGGCCACGCCGGCCGCCATGCGCCCGGCGGTGGCCAGGTTGACCGCGCCGCGCAGCACCGCCTCGGCGGCCCCGGCGCGCGCTTCCGCCGCCGCGAGCCGCGCCTCCAGTGCGCCGCGCTCGTGCCCCCGCGCCAGTTCGACCGCGGCCCGCGGCGCGAGCGCCTTCAGCACGGCGCGCACGTCGGCGTCGGCGGCGAACGGGCGGTCGTCGGCCACCGCGACGAAGCCGAGCGCCCGGCCGGCGTCGTCGGTCAGCGGTTCGGCGGCGAACGCGTCGGCCCGCAGCTTCAGCAGCAGCGGGTCGGCCGGGTAGCGGTCGCGGGCGTCGGCCGGCACGAGCGCCCGGCCGCCGGCGAGCAGTTCGCGAACGAGGCCGGCGGTCGCGGGGAACGCGAACGGCTCCGCGCTTCGGCCGTCGATCCACGCCGCGGCGGACCGCCCTTCACCGACCTCGTGCGGGTGCGGTTCCGCGACCACCGCCGCGCGGCAGTCGCACGCGGAACACAGGTGCTGCACCAGTTTGATGAGGAAGTCGCCGCCGGTGGCGGAGCCGACGCCTTCGAGTACGTCGAGGACCGCGGCCCGCGTCCGCGCCCGGCGGGTGACGTCGGTGGTGGTGCCGTCCACGCGGAGCGGGCGGCCGTCGCGGTCGCGGACGAGTTTCCCGCGCGACACGGCCCACCGGTCGCCGCCGGCCGCGTGCCCGATCCGGTGTTCCAGGGTGAAGGCGTCCGCGTCCGGGAGGCGGGCGAGTGCGGCGCGCATCCGGTCGCGGTCGTCGGCGGGGAGCGCGTCGAGCCAGCGCCCGCGACCGTCGTGCAGTTCGTGCGCGGTCACGCCGTACAGGCGCTCGACCGCGCCGCCCGCGAAGAACACCAGTTGCCCGTCGGGCGAAACGGACCACACCACGTCGTCGAGCGACGCGAGGACGGCGAGGGGCGAAACGGCCGCCGGGGGCGGGGCCGGTTCGGGCTTCGGCCGCGGGGGGCGGTCGTCGGCCGAGTCGCGCTTCGGCCGCGGCGAAACGGTGGTCTCCGCGGCGCGCGCGGTCGGCGTCTGCGTGAGCGGGTGCGGCGGCAGGGCGAGCACGGTGGGCGGCGCGTCGAGGAGTACGGCTTCGAGCGCGGCGGTGCGCCGCTCCTGGCGGCGCAATCGGTCGAGCGTGTCGCGGAGCAACTCTTCGACCGCCGCGGGGGAGGTGGTCATGCGAAGCGCCCCTCCGCGGTCGAAGAACCGACCCCCCTCCCTGAAGGGAAGGGGGAGAAGCCGCTTGCAGCTTCGCGGGCGGTGCGCGCGTCCCGCGAAGCCGCAAGCGGCCCGCGCGCGTCTTCCTCCCCCTTCCCTTCAGGGAGGGGGGTCGGTGCTTGCGTTCCCCCCGCCCGGCGCGGTACGCTCTCACCCTCCGCTCGCGCCCGCCACCCCGAAAGGCTCCTCCGATGCGCCGCCTGCTGCCGCTCGCCGCCCTCGCCGTCTCGTTCGCCGCCCTCGTGCCGCCCGCGCCGCCGGCTTCCGCCGCCGACGACTACACCTTCGGCCCGGACTCGGTGCCACAGGCGGACGTGCCGAAGGGCAAGGTGACCCAGTTCAAGTGGAACACGAGCGAGGTGTTCAAGGGCACCGAGCGCGACTGCTGGCTGTACGTCCCGGCCCAGTACGACGGGAAGACCCCGGCGTGCGTGATGGTGTTCCAGGACGGCGGCGGCTACGTGAACGAGAAGGGACAGTTCCGCGCGCCGGTCGTGTTCGACAATCTGATTCATAAGAAGGAGATGCCGGTGACGGTCGGCGTCTTCCTCAATCCGGGGTCGTTCCCGAACGCCAACCCCAAGGGGCCGGCGCGGTCCAACCGCCCGTTCGAGTACGACACCCTTTCCGATCAGTATGCCAAGTTCCTGGATAAGGAGATCCTGCCGGAAGTGGGGAAAACGGTGAAACTGCGCACCGACGCTGCCGGTCGTGCCATCTGCGGGATCAGTTCCGGCGGCATCTGCGCGTTCACCGCCGCGTGGGAGCGCCCGGACCTGTTCTCGAAGGTGCTGTCGCACGTCGGCAGCTTCACCAACATCCGCGGCGGCGACGTGTATCCGGGGCTGATCCGCAAGACCGAGAAGAAGCCGCTCCGCGTGTTCCTCCAGGACGGCACCGGCGACCTAGACAACATGTACGGGAACTGGCCGCTGGCGAACCTTTCGATGGCCGCGTCGCTGCGGTTTATGGAGTACGACTACAAGCTCGTCTTCGGCGACGGCGGTCACGGTGGGAAGCACGGCGGGGTGATCCTCCCGGATTCGCTCCGGTGGCTGTGGCGCGACACCCCGGCGGCGAAGTAGGTACCATGGGTTGAATGGAAGGCGAGCGGCGGGGCGTAAGCCCGCCGGTGGCCTGGGAAACACCGGCGGGAAAACACCGGCTTACGCCCCGCCGGTGGCCTGGAAAACACCGGCGGGGCGTAAGCCCCGCCGCTCGCCTTCAGTTCAACAGGCCGGGCGTGACACAGTGGCCGCCTTGGGCCACCTTGCGGCGACCCGCGCGTCGTTCTGACAACCGCTGACGTTCCACGTGGAACGGTGGTGGAACCCCCCCTTCACTTCAATCGGGGTAGACGGGATTTCGTTCTGCGGTACGATATAATATTGGTTCCGCCGGCGCCCCGGACCCGACCCGGCAGGTGAGTGGGAAGGGGTATCGAAGTCACGAACCCCTTACCCCGCTTCAGCGTCTCACTCTCAACCGCCCGCGCGGGCGGTGGTTTCGTTCCCCTTTGGAAGGAGCCGGTTTCCCCCCGGCCGCAACGACGATGCTCGACAAAGTACGCAACATCGGGATCGTGGCTCACGTGGACGCGGGCAAGACCACCACGACGGAGCGGATCCTGTACTACAGCGGCACCAAGCACAAGGTCGGCGACGTCGATGACGGGGACACCACCACCGACTTCGACATCCTCGAACGGCAGAAGGGCATTACCATCAACTCGGCGGCCGTGTCCATCGACTGGAAAGATCGTGCCGGCGAGGACATCGCCATCAACATCATCGACACGCCCGGCCACGTGGACTTCACGGCCGAGGTGGAGCGGAGCCTGCGCGTCCTCGACGGTGCCGTCGGCGTGTTCTGCGCCAAGGGCGGCGTCGAGGTGCAGTCCGGGACCGTGTGGCGCCAGGCGAGCAAGTACAAGGTGCCCCGCATCGCCTACGTGAACAAGCTCGACCGCATGGGTGCCGACTTCTGGGCGTGCGTCGATCAGATGAAGACCAAGCTGGGCGCCAACCCGGTCGTGGTCACCATTCCCGCCGGCCAGGACTCGGCGCTGGAGGGCATCATCGACCTGATCACGATGACGCTCGTCACCCGCGACATGAATGACAAGACGAACCGTAAGTTCTTCACGACCGACGTGCCGGAGAAGTACCTCGCGGAGGCGCAACTGCGCCGCGAGCAGATGCTCGACGGCGTCTCGGCCGCGTCCGACGAGATCACGGAACTCATCCTCGCCGGCAAGGATGTGCCCGCCGACCTGATCCGCAAGGCGCTACGCAAGGGGACGCTGGACAACATCTTCACGCCGGTCCACTGCGGCAGCAGCAAGCACTTCCACGGCGTGCAGCAGTTGCTGGACCTCGTGGTGGACTGCATGCCCAGCCCGCTCGACCGGCCGCCGGTGGACGGCATCAACCCGAAGACCAAGGAGGCCGTCCAGCGCCGGCCGGACGCGTCCGAGCCGATGAGCGCGCTGGCGTTCAAGACGGTCGCCGAGGTGAACGGCGACCTCGTGTACATCCGCGTCTACTCGGGCGAGATGCGGCCGGGCGAGACGTACACGAACACCACCAACGGGAAGAAGGAGCGGATCGCTCGGTTCTACCGCATGATGGGCGACAAGCGCATCTCGCTGGAGAAGGCCGGCCCCGGCGACATCGTCGCGGCGATGGGCCTGTCGGAGACGTACACGGGCAACACCCTGTCCGACCCGGACCAGCCGGTCGCGCTCGAGGCCATCCAGTTCCCCAAGCCCGTGGTCGCGCAGGCGCTGTCGTTCAGCAAACTGCTGGACAGCGGCAAGGTCGGCGAGGCGCTCAACCGCCTCGTGCGGGACGACCCGACGCTGAAGACGCACACGGACGACGAGACGAAGGACACCATCATCTCCGGGATGGGCGAGTTGCACCTGGAGATTTCGATCGAGAAGCTGAAGCGCGCCGTCGGCGTGCCGCAGGACGACATCAAGATGATTACGCTGGGCAAGCCGCGGGTCGCGTACCGCCAGTGCCTGGCGCGGACGGTGGACTTCGAGTACAAGTTCCAGAAGCAGACCGGCGGGCGCGGCAAGTTCGCGGTGATCGCGGTGAAGTACACGCCGCTCACCCCGGATCAGATCGAGGACAAGGTGAAGGAGATCGAGGAGTTGGGCGACCCGAAGGTGAAGCCGGACCCGAACAGCGTGTACTTCGTGAACGCCGTCACCCAGGGGTCGATCTCGAAGGAGTACATTCCGAGCGTGGAGGAGGGGCTTCGGGAGGAGGCGAAGAAGGGGTACAAGTACCCGTTCCCGTTCGTCGATCTGGAGTTCGAACTGCACTTCGGGAAGATGCACGACGTGGACTCGTCGCAGGACGCGTTCTACCTGTGCGCGCGCGAGGCGTTCCGCGTGGCCCAGGAGAAGGCGGGGATCGAGCTGCGCGAGCCGATCATGAAAATCGTGGTGATCTCGCCGAAGGAGTACCAGGGCCAGATTTCGGGCAACATCAGCAGCAAGCGGGGGTTGATCGAGGAGACGAGCGAGGACAAGGGCGTGGCCCAGGTGGTGGCGAAGGTGCCGCTGGCGAACCTGTTCGGGTACACCAACGACCTGCGCTCGGCGACGAAGGGGCAGGCGAGCTTCTCGATGGAGTTCAGCCACTACGCGTCGGTGCCGGTGGAACTCGCCGACCTGCCCAAGCCGGACGCGAAGAAGTAGCAACCCCGGAGCGGGGGGCGTAAGCCCCCTGTGTGCGGACGCGAGCCGGCGGCATCGGGTGAGCGTCTTTCATGCCGTCAGGTTTCAGGCGGCGAGTGAGGTCCAGTAGTTATCCCACTGGGTTTTCTCGCTTCGGAACAAGGCGCGGAGGTGGCACACGGCATCCGCGCCAGTCTCGCCCCAACGCATCCCGCTGCCCTTCATGCGTTGACCGACTACCTGCTTGCACGCCGCCTCGACCGGACCCGAGCCGATCAACCACCCCTTCGCACGGTAACTCGGGTCGTCCATCCGGTGGACCTGATTCCCGAAGTACACCAACACCACGCGATGCGCTTCCTGAACCGTCGCCGAACGAACCGACACGTCGATCCCCTTCAGGTCCGCCAGCACCACGTCGCCACCCTCGTGCTTCAAGCGGTGGCACCACGTTTTCGCAACGTCCTTCGCCTCGGCTTCATCGGGGTGCAACACCTTCGACCACTCGCTGAGGTACTCCGCCACGTGATAGAAGTCCAAAATCACTGCCTCCACACGCGGGAAGTTCTCTCGCAACCAGGCCTCGATTCCCGCCCCACCATCCGAGATCGCCACCCAACGTTGAGCCTTGTCCATCCCCACCTGCGCGGCCTGATTCCGCAACGACTCGCCCAACACCTTCAACCCGCCCGTCAGCCCGCACACGTATCGCACCTGGCCCGGTTTTCCCGCGTTCCAGACCATCCCCACCGACGCCATCCGGCCCTCCGCTGCACCGCCGTTGTCGCCTTGCATACCCACACCTGTTGCGTCCGCCGACACGTACCCCACGGTCTTGCCCTCGGCGTCCTTCGACCACTTCCAACGCGACGCCTTTCCGAACGTTTGCCCCACGCTCAGCCGCTTCCCCACGTCCTCTCCGACACGCTCCGTCGCCCGCTCGACGGTCGATTCGCTCACCCGCAACCCGCTCAACTTGGGCAAGATCTTCGTCGCCGCTTCCGCGAAACTGCCCAACGCTCCGGCCAGGGCCACGGCCTCGGTCGCTCCGCGACTGAGATCGACCTTCGTCAGACCCAACGCGGCATCACGCGGGCAGTGGCCGGCGTGGCCGTGCTTGCACAGGTAGTAGGCGCGTTCCACCCGCACATGACCGATGAGCGTCACGACGGGCTTGGTTCGCCAGCGATCGAACTTGGCGGACTCGCGGCAGTGGGGGCAAGCGTTGGAGGAGCCGTGGTACCCCCCTTTTTGCGCCCCTCAAGGGCGCTCTGGAGTGCCTGGGCTCCGATCCGCAGGGCGATGTCGCGGACCGTGTACTCGGTGGCTCCGAAGGTGTTCGAGTCGTCCTTAGTGGCAAGGAGGTCAGCGAGCGCTCGGAGGTCGTCAACGGCGGCTTGTTGGAGTGCGGCGAAGATCCGATCGGACTCGGCCTTCTGCTCGGGAGTAAGGGTCGGTTGTGGGGTGCGTCGGGCCATCGGAAGGCTCCTGCCAAGAGGAATATTTGACTCACAATCATCCTCCCTTCACACCGACAAAAAAGCCACCGTCTTCTGGGACGCCCACCCGGCGGCATCAGGCTCCCGGTTTTTGTCTTGTAACGGCCTGGAGTATCGGCATACTCTGGTTGGCCCCTCGGCCACAGTTACCGTTCGCTCGCACTTCGCCCGCGGTCAAAACCTCTGGCGGGAGGACTGGCATGAACGCTTGCTTCGGTCCGATGTGCGTGGCCGCGGTTGCAGTCGCGCTGTTCGCGGGAACGGCCGGCGCCCAGGTCATCGTTCAACCCCATGTCCAGTACAGGGCGGCCGTCGGGGGCCAACCGGCGACGGCCGAACCGTACAGCCAAATCAGCCTCCCCGGCGACGGCAGCATCTATCGGGTGTACTGCGACTACGGCATACTCGCTGACGGCGCGTTTAAGGCAACCGCGGGCGTCAGCAAGGGCGGCGCCAGCCGTATCGTCATCCCCAAAACGGGCTTGAATTCCACCACCGTCAGACTTGTTGAGACCTTCGACCACCTTCTTCCCGTCGCGCTCTCCGGCGCGAACGGAAACTACAACTGGAGCGTGAGCGGGCCGCAGACTCTGACGAATCCGGCCGCCGGACTGTATGCCCGCGCTCGAATCCAGGTACTCGACGGCACCAAGTGGGTCGATGTCCCGAAGGCCGTGACCTACGCCCCTGTCCCGATCCCGGAAGGGTAGGCGTGCCCTGCCACTGTTCAGAGGAAGTCGCATGAAGCGCAACGCCGGCTTGAGCCTGCTCGAGTTGTTACTGGTGGTGGCGATCATCGCGGTGCTTCTGGCACTGCTGCTTCCGGCCGTGCAGAAGGTGCGCGAAACCGCCGCCCGGATGAAGTCGCTGAACAACCTGCGGCAGATGGCGCTCGGGATGCACCAGGTGGCGGACGTGACGGGCGGGTACATCGGCGGGGTGCCGAAGCCGAACCCGGCGACACGGGCCGAAAACCTCGCGCTGTTCGTCGGCCCCAACTGGCCGACCCCCCCGCACGACCTGATCGTCCGCATTCTCGACGGACACGCTTTCCACCCGCCGCGCGAAACCACTGGCCCGCGCCCGTACCTGACCAGCCCCGGCGACCCGAGCGACTTGCCGGGACGGAAGGCGATCAACAGCAAGGGCGAAGAGGTGTTCGTGTACGGCGGGCCGACCAGTTATGCGTTCAACATGGCGGCGTTCGCCGGCCCGCCGCGGTTCCCGACCGACCCGCGCGACGGTACGTCGAACACCATCGCGTTCAGCGAGCGGTACTTCGCGACGTTCGACCAGTCCGCGCTGGCGGGGGTGCTCCACGACGACCGGTTGTGGCCCTGGTCGTGGCTGCAATACGGGAACGTCAACCCGGCGTTCCCCACCCACGTGCCCGGCGTGCTGGACAACCACGGCGACCGGCGGCCGTCGTTCGCCGACGCCGGTTGGGGCGACGTGGTCCCGGTGACGGCCGACGGCGTCACCCGCCCGTCGGTGCCGGGACTGACGTTCCAACTCCGGCCCAAGCCGCTGGAAGCGGACATGCGACTCCCGCAGACCCCGTTCAGCGCGGGGCTGCCGGTGGCGATGTTCGACGGCAGCGTGCGGACGGTCCGGCCCGGCGTGGCGCCGGAGGTGTTCTGGGCGGCGGTGACCCCGGCCGGCGGCGAGGTGGGCGGCGACTTCTGACGGAAGACACGCGAGTTGATTCGAACCGGCGGCCATCGGGTCGCCGGTTTTTTCGCGCCCCGGCCCGCGATTGCGGGTCACCGACGCGGGCGGTACAGTGCAGGTAGGTTTCGCCCGACGGAGGCGCCGCGATGACCCCGACCGACCCGACCGTGATCGACCCGACCGCGACGCCGCCCCCGGAACCGCCGGTGCCGGTTGTGGACTTGATGTCGGAGCCGACGTTCGAGGAGTGCATCGAGGAGTGGAACCGATACCACGAAGACGTGATGGCCGGGCGGCTGAACGGGGTTCGGGTTCCCGTCGGGCACCACGTCGCGTACTTCGGCGGTCGGATCATCGACCACGACCCGGACTTTCAGGTTCTCCAACACCGTGCCGCCGCGAAAGCCGGCGTTCACTGGGCACGCCTGGTCATCGCCTTCTGCCGCGAGCCTTCCATACTGCTGTGAGAACGCGGACATGCCCGCCCTGGAGTTGTTCGTTCGCCCGCCGTTGCGCTTCATCCCGCCGGACGGTAACCTCGTCCTCAGTCCGGCGATCCCCGGTTTGAACCGCGTCCTCATCCGCGAATTGTCGTGCGTACTGCGCGTGCCGCTGATTTCGGGCGGATACCACGCTATTCTCGACACCGGCGCGCCGCTGACAATCTTCCCTCGCGACCTGTGGGACCACCAGTTCCACTGGCAGGCCGGGCGGGACTATGACGAGCTGTCCGTCGCGGGGATCGGTACGGCGCTGACCGGGCAAGTTCTGGGCTACCGCTACTCGTGCCGGCTCGCGCGGCTGCGCGTCCCGGTGGAACTCGCCGGTCGCGACCCGAAGGGCGACCGCCTGCGGCTCGACGCGCTCGTGTGCCAACTCGCGGACGCCGGCGGCCCGCCGTTCATCCTCCTGGGCCTGTGGGGCGGACCGTTCACCGGGTGTCGGCTCGCTGTCGAACCGCAACCGAACTTCGACGACCTACTCGCGCGACTGGAGTTCTGACGCCCGGTTCCGCGTTCACTCTCCCTGGACTTCGGACGCCGCACGCTTTACGCTTCAATATGCGGCGGGCCTCGCGCTCGCCCGCCCTCGCCGCCCAGGGGACCAGGGATGAACCGCACCTCTCCGTCCGACGATCCCCACCCCGACAACGGGCCACTGTCGCACTGCGATGTCGCCCTGCTCGAAGGGCACTCGGTCGCGTTCTGGACGTGCCCGCGGACCGATGTCGCGGTGCGCACGACCGTGGCCGGCGGACCGGATTCGTTCACCGAGTTGGCGCTGTGTCTGGCCCCGGAGCGGTTGGTGGTGGTCGGGCGGTCCACGGGGAGCAGTCCGGTCCCGTACCTGGACCCGGCATACCGTGCGACGACGATGCTGCCGGACACGCAGCAGTCGGTGTTGCACGGGGGCGACCCCAGCGACAACTGGGTGAGCCGGGCGCACTTCACGCTCCGCGGCGCGGTGGGCGGGTCCGTGGTGTTCACGAACGGCGTGCCGCGGGCCGGCGGCGGGGTGCGCCCGCCGGTGAACGGGACGTGGCTGGTGGCCCCGGCGGTGCGGCTCCTCGACCCCGGCGAGGAGGTGCTGATCGGGTGCGGCGAAGCGGTCGCGATCCGGCTGCCCAACCGCTGCGTGTTGCAACTCAAATCGCGGTGACAGATGTTCGACGATCACGAACAGGGAGCTTTCGGAGCATCGGTCCGGTCCTTATACTTACAACATGCCGGCGAAGAACATCTACCATGACGCGGTGATCGACGCCCTGAAGGCGGACGGGTGGACGATCACCCACGACCCGCTCTCGCTCAAGGTCGGTATCCGGAGCTTGCACGTCGATCTCGGCGCCGAGCGCATGCCCATCGGTGCCGAACGGGAGGGGGAGAAAATCGCCGTCGAGGTCCAGAGCTTCACCGGGCCCGTCGCCGGTCGCCGACCTCCAACAGGCCCTCGGTCAGTTCACCATGTACCGGTTGGTTCTCGCCGACCAGCAGCCCGACCGGGCGCTCTTTCTGGCGATCCCGCACGCCGTGTATGATGGAATCTTGTCAGAGGAGTTGGGGACGATCGTGCTGGCCGGGGCGAACCTCCGCGTCCTCGTGTTCGACCCCGCCGACCGCGAGGTGGTCCGATGGATAAGCTGACCTGTTACCGCGAAATCGTCCGGCGGGTGCTCGAAGACTACGCGAACTGGGTCACGAAGCCGGGCGGGCCGGTCCGGTGTGAGGTGGTGTTCGATCCGGTTCTCGACCACTTCGAGCTGGTCCGCTTCGGCTGGGAAGGGCACCGGCGCATCCACGGCGTGATGTTTCACCTCGACATCATCGGCGGGAAGATTTGGATTCAGTACGACGGGACCGACCGGCCGATCGCCGAGGAACTCGTGCGCGTCGGCGTGCCGAAGGAGGACATCGTGCTGGCCGAACACCCGCCGGAGGTTCGTCAGCACACCGGTTACGGCGTCGGCTAGTCAACGCACCGTCACATCACCCGTCCGAAGGCCGGGGCGAGCGCCTTCAGCCTCGCCAGCAGCGCGTCCAGCGCGGCGAAGTCGAGCGACTGCGCCCCGTCGGACATCGCGTGGTCCGGTTCGGGGTGCGCTTCCAGCAGTAGGCCGTCGGCACCGGCCGCCAGAGACGCCAGCGCCATCGCCGGCACGTACGCCCGCTTCCCGGTGCCGTGACTCGGGTCCACGAACACCGGCAGGTGACACAGCGCCTTCGCCGGCGGGATCACCGACAAGTCGAGCGTGTTGCGGCTGTGGTCCGAGAACGTCCGCACGCCGCGCTCGCACAGGATCACCTGGTAGTTCCCGCCGGCCATGATGTACTCGGCCGCCATCAGCCACTCTTCGAGCGTCGCGCTCATCCCGCGCTTCAGCAGCACCGGCTTGCGGCACAGGCCCACCCGCTTCAGCAGCGAGAAGTTCTGCATGTTCCGCGTACCGATCTGGATGATGTCGCACGCCTCTTCCACCGCGCTCGCGTGCTCCGTGTCCATCAACTCGGTGACGATCGCGATGCCGGTCCTCTCGCGGCACTTCTGAAGGATGCGAAGCCCGTCGAGGCCCAAGCCCTGGAAGCTGTACGGGCTGCTCCGCGGCTTGAACGCCCCGGCCCGCAGGAACTTCACCCCGCGGGCTACGAGGTGCTCGGCGGTCGTCAGCATCATCGCCTCGGACTCGACCGAGCACGGCCCGGCGATCAGCGTGAACGTCTTCGGCCCGACGGTGCCCTGCGCGAACGGAATGATGGTGTCGTCGGGCCTCATCTCGCGGCTGGCGAGCTTGTACGGCTTGGTGACGCGGATCGCCTCCTCGACGCCCGGCAGCACCTCGAACAGCGACTTATCGACGGCCCCGGTGTTCCCGGTGATGCCGATGGCGGTCCGCGTCGCGCCGGGCATGACGTGCGCGGTCATCCCCTGCCCCTCGATCACCTGCACCACTTTGTCGATGTACGCTTGCGGGGCGTGCGACTGCATGACGACGAGCATTGGCGAAACCTCGGAGGCGGATCAGACGGAGACGGGTTGATGAGTCACCGTTGGAGGCGGCGGGTGTGTCGGACGTACCCCGTCGCTGACGCTCCGGGTTCGCCAAGCAACCCGGCGA
>JAYUBA010001132.1:0-3915 GCA_043741075.1 Frigoriglobus sp. | reverse complement strand
CGGCGGCCTCGCGCACCTTCTGGACCGCCGGCAGGAGCAGGCCGATCAGGATCGCGATGATCGCGATCACCACCAACAGTTCGATCAGCGTAAACCCGACGCGTTTGAGTGAGGACATGACGAACACCTCATGGGACGAGGAACAGTAGGGGAAATGAACCCGTCTCCAGCGTCATCAGAATACCCTCACAAAGTGCGATAGCAAGACAAATCCCGTGCGCCCGAGTCGCGGCAACCGTGTGCTACACAAGATGATCGGCACGCGAGTGCGAATTCGTGCCAGCGCCGCCACCGGGAAGAAGACTTGCCAGCGCCGCGGCAGAGGCTATAATCCGCTTGTCGGTTCGGCAGATGTGACCGCGGGATTGGTATATCGGCTGTGCCCAGCCTTCCCAAGGCTGTGAGACGAGTTCGACTCTCGTATCCCGCTCTGAACCGCTCACCGACGCGGGTGCATTTCTGACCGGATTAACGGGTTGCAATCCGCGGTGAGGTGACACGGCGGTCTGCCATTCGCACACGGTCTCACATTCTCGATCCGGCCCAATGCCTTTACAGTGCCGATGACCAGGCGGGACAGGGGTGAGCGATGCCTAATCGTACCTCATGGCTTGGGCTGGCTGAAATACTCATCGCGTCCGCACTCCTCTGGTTGGTGGCGGTCGAGTTTGACTACTGGCCGTACTTGCTGGGCGTCTCGCTGGCGGCGCCGCTGCTCCTGCTCAGAACGCGGCAATCCACTGTCTTCGGTTGGCGCTGGTTTCGGACATGGCTGGCCCGAGAGGAGGCCCGGTTTCGGGCCGGCTCGCGGCCCAGACCGGTCGCGGACACCAGGCGATGGACGGTGTTGTACGAAGAAGGCCGATACCTCGTACGGGACTTGTGGTTCTGTCTAAAAGTGGCGGTGATGGGGCTCCTGTGTCGCTTGGCGGCGACACTGACGCTTCTTCACCGGCGCCCGCTCGCGTCGCTAAGAGCAATTCCGGCGAACTGGAAGGTGTGTTGGTTCGAGACTAACCTGCGAACCCCAATCGAGATTGTTCCGTCGGCAGGTATGTATCCGGTTCCCAGGTCGGCGAGCCCGCCCTCGCAGGCGGTCATTCACGCCCGGCCCAGAATCGCCGGGCTGGTCCTCTTGGCAGCGATGAGCGGGCTCTTCCTGACCCTTGTGGTTGGGCTCTTCCTCCTCGGGACCGTGATTGGTGTGGTGATTTGGGGGGGCGGCTGGGCCGAGGTCGTTCCGATGCTAACCGGCGGCGACAAGTACGGCTACGCGAGTTACGTGATGCTCGTACTCGGTCCCCTCGGCGCGTGGCTCTGGCTGCCGCGGCTCGTTTCGTTCGGGCTCGTTCAGTTAGCGGCCAGCGTGTCGGCGATGGGAGCATGGTACTACCGCTGGTCGCTGAAGAGTTCTCTCTTCGTCTACGCGCCGTTCGTCTACTTCACCTCCGACAGCTTCAACCCGCGCAAGGCCGCGTCACATCTGGCCGATGTCCGCCGCACCCTGATTTCCAAGATCGTACTTGTCTACTCGGCTGTCGTCGGCGGATCGTTCTTGCTGAAGTACTTCGCGCTGATCGTAGGGTATAAGCTCGCGCTGGCCGCCCAAGGGCGGCTCGGCGAATACGCCGAGCTGTTCCTCCAACCGGTGCGGATTTGCCTCTGGCAGGTGTTAGCCATCCTGAGCGGCTTGATTACCATCGGCGTTTTCCTTTACTGCGACCGGGAACAGGATCGTCGCGGCCGGGTGCCGGCGGAGGGGCATACCGACAATACAGTGGCGGTTATCCTCGGCACAGCGACGTATGCGCGGGTCATCATCGCCTATTACACCGCGAGCTGTACACTCTGGATCATCTGGTCGATCGTGCGCCAGTCGGAGCCGTTCCCGAGGACCTGGGCGCTCTGGCCGTGAGGCGACATCACGGTTCACCCCTCTCCGTCTGCCGGCTTCAGTCGCCACTTCAGTAGCGAATACCTCATCTTCGTATCGGCCGTTCGGGCCGCGATCCACAGCGCCTTCCGACTGCCCACCAGCGCGACCAACTTCCGCCCCCGCGTGATGCCCGTGTACAGCAGGTTCCGCTGCAACATCACGAAGTGCTGCGTGTGAACGGGAATCACCACCGCGGGATACTCACTCCCCTGGCTTTTGTGAATCGACGTGCAGTACGCGAGTTGCAGCTCGTCCAGGTCGCTGAACTCGTACTCGACCGCGCGGCCGTCGAAGTCCACCACGAGCGTCTGGTCGTCGGTGTCGAGGTCGGTGATGCGGCCGATGTCGCCGTTGAACACCTCGCGGTCGTAGTTGTTCTGCACCTGCATCACCTTGTCGCCGACGCGGAACGCCGAGTCGTACCGCTTCACCTCCGGCACGCCCGGCCGCGCGGGGTTCAGCGCCAACTGCAACTCGCGGTTGAGGTTAGCGACGCCGAGCGTCGTCTTCACCTGTGGGGAGAGAACCTGCACGTCGCGGAACGGGTCGAGCTTGAACTTCGCCGGGATGCGGTCGCGGACCATCTGGACGATCCGCTGAATGATCGCGTCCGGCTCGTTCGCCTCCACGAAGTAGAAGTCGCCGTCGCCGCCGGCCGGCGCGGACTGCGGTTCCTCGCCGCTGTTGATCGCGTGCGCCGCCCGCACGATCCAACTGCTCTCCGCCTGCCGGTGTACTTCGGTCAGCCGCGCTACCGCGATCCGCTTCGAGTCGATGAGGTCTTTGAGTACCGAGCCAGGACCGACGGAAGGCAGTTGATCCACGTCACCGACCAGCACCACGCACGCCCACGGCGGCACCGCCTTCAGCAGCTTGTACATCAGGCCCACGTCCACCATCGACGTTTCATCCACGACGAGCAAATCGACATCGAGCGGGTTCTCCAGTCCTCGCTCGCCGCCGGGGTTCGCCGGGTTGATCTCCAGCAGCCGGTGGATGGTCTTCGCCTCGCGCCCGGTGGATTCCGCCAGCCGCTTCGACGCGCGGCCGGTGGGCGCGGTGAGCAGCACGCGGAGCGACTTCGCCAGGAACATCTCGATGATGGCGCGGACGATGGTGGTCTTGCCGGTGCCGGGGCCGCCGGTGACGACGAGCAGTTTGTTCGTGACCGCGGCGCGGATCGCGGCCCGCTGGCTGTCCGCGAACGCGATGCCCATCTTCGTCTCGGCCCACTTGATCGCGCTCTCGACGTTCACGTTCGGCAGCGGGTGCGGGCCGGACCCGAGCGCCTTCACGGCGCGGGCGACGCCGAGTTCCGCGAGGAACAGCGGCTTGAGGAAGATGAGGCTGTCTACTGAGCGGGGGGCGTAAGCCCCCTGTGTGGCCGCGCCATCCTGCGCCGTTTCGGGCACAGGGGGCTTACGCCCCCCGCTCAGGGTGCCCACCGAGTCCCGCACCACCTCGTCGGTGATCCGCAGTTGCTCGATGGCGTCGATGATGCCGTTCGGCTCGATGCCGGTCATTTCGATGGTGCGCTCGCGGAGCAGTTCTTCCGGGTAGCCGACGTGCCCGTTGCCGCTCTCTTCCTGAAGGACGTGCCGTACCGCCGCCTGCGCACGGTACGGCGAGTCGCGCGGGATGCCGAGGGCCATCGCGAGCTTGTCGGCGGTGTCGAACCCGACGCCCCAGATGTCCGCGCTCAGCCGGTACGGGTTCGACTTGATGAGTTCGATGGCGCGGTCGCCGTAGGTCTTGTAGATGCGCACCGCCCGCGCGGTGCCGATGCCGTGCGACTGGAGGAACACCATGATCTTCCGCGACTCCCGCTGCTCCTCCCAACTCGTGCGAATCTTCTCGATCTTCTTCGGGCCAAGCCCTTTGATCTGCGTCAGCATCGCGGGCGACTTGTCGATCACGTCCAGCGTGTTTTCGCCGAACACGTCCACGATGCGCTGTGCGAACTTCGGGCCGATGCCCTT
>JAYUBA010001131.1:0-12464 GCA_043741075.1 Frigoriglobus sp. | reverse complement strand
TTGCTGGGACCGGCCGCCGGTCGGCCCGGCGCCGCCCGCGCCCGGTCCGGTGGTCGTCGTCCCGTCCCACACCTGCGTGCCGAGCGGCCCGGAGGTGTCGATGCTGACGGTACTGTGCTGGGCGTAGAGCGTCTGCCCGTTGTCCGGGTCGTACCGGGCGGAGATCCGCACCTTCGTGATGTCCGACTTGTACGCCGGCCACGGCAGGAACAGCACGTAGCTCTTGCCGAACGTCTCGTCCACGGTCCGCAGGTTCCGCAGCGTGGCCTTGTCGAACTGCCACCGCTCGGGCGTGGCCGCGGGCTGCCCGGCGGGCCGCGGGGTCTCGTCGATCAGGTCCACGGTCAGGGTGCCGTCGGCCAGCGCGAACTCGAGCTTCGGCCCGCCGTAGAGGAACAACTGCCCGGCCAGACCGGCCCCCATCGCCCCGTTCCGCGACGGGTCCGGCAGGTACGCGATCCGGGGCCGCCACGCGACCGCCATCTCGGTCGCCGGCACCTTCTTCTCGGGGCGGGTCAGGAGCTTCGCCAGCGGCGACACACTCGGTGCCGCCGCGGGTGCCACGGCGCCCGCGGTCGGGCCGACCGGTTGCACCCCGCCCGCCGGGACGACGCCCCCGCCGGGGGCGGTCGCCGACGCCGGCCGCATCATTTCCTGCGGCGGCGGCAGCACGCCCGGTTGCGTCACGTCGGGCTTCTTCGACTCGGTCTTCTTCGCCGCGTCGGCCGTCACGCACCCGCCCCCGAGGGCGAGCGCGAGCGCGGCACCGGCGGCGGTCAGTTGCCTCCGAACACCCATGACTTCCCCTCCTTGGTCGCGGTCGGCTTCTTGTCGGCCGGCGGGGCGTCCTTGCCCGGAGCCGGTTGCGGCGGTTGCCCGCCCGTCATCACGTACCCGCGGTTCGCGGCGCCCGGCACCACGGGCATTCCCGGCAGCGGTTGGGCCGCCATCGGGTACACCGCGGGGTAGCCGACCGCCGGGTAACCGACCGCCGGTGCGACCGGCGCGCCCGCCGGTTGGGCGTAGGTCGGCGGGGCGTAGGTCGGCTGAACGATGATCGGCTGCGTCGGAGCCGGCGGGCCGTAGGCCGGGGCCGCGAACGTCGGCTGCGAGGCGCTCACCGGCATGACGCCGCCCGGCTGGCCCGGCCACATTTGCGGGGCCGCGGCGCCCGGCAGGCCCGCGGGCGGCGCAACCGGTTGAAGCGTCCCCGGCTGCACCGGCGCGGGCTGGTACACCGGCGCCGCGCCCGGCGGGATGTACCCCGGTTGCACCGCACCGGGTTGCATCGCGCCCGGCTGGGCGGCGCCGTTCAGCGGCACCGGGTCGTAGGTGCCGAAGTACGCGGGGCCGGGCACGAAGTTCGGCCCGCCCGGGCCGCCCTGCGGGCCGGTGGGCACCGGCCGCGCGCCCTGCGACGCCGGCCCCATCACCTCCATCCCGTGCGAGTGCGTCCGGCCGACCTCCGGCAGGCACCACTTCATCTTGGCCGACTCTTCCGCCAGGATGCGGGCGCTGTCGAACTCGCTGCGGATGATGTGCGGGGTCATGATGATGATGACCTCGCGCCGCTGGATCGTGTGCGTGCGGTACCGGAACAGCGCCCCGACGTACGGGATGTCCTTCGCGTACGGGATGCCGTTCTCCTGCCGCGTCTCCTGCTTGCTGATGAGGCCGCCGAGCACGATCGTCTCGCCGTCGGACGCGAGGACGGTGGTCTGCACCGTCTGCACGTTGAACGCCGGCGCCTGGATGCCGTTGCCCAAGCTGATCGACCCGGGGGTGACGCTCTCGACCTGCGGCTCCACCCGCATCAGCACCTTGCCGTCCGGGCTCACCCGCGGCGTCACCCGCATGGTCACACCGGTCGGCTCGTACTGGATCGACTGCTGGGAGACGCCGGTCGCGGTCAGCGTGCTGGTGCCCAGGAACGGGAAGTTCTGGCCGACCTGCACGAACCCGGTCTGGTTGTCGGCCACCTGGATCTGCGGGCGGCTGAGCACGTCCACCCGCCCCTGCGCCTTGAGCGCCCGGACCAGCAGGCTGAACGTGTCGCTGGACGCGGAGAACACGAACCCGCCGAACCCCTGCGACGCCGACGCCCGGCCCACGCCCAGGTTGCCCAGCCCCTGGAACCCGGTGGTCTCGGCGCTGCCCAGGCTGGAGTTCGACAGCGGGGTGGTGCTGTTGAAGTTGAACCCGGTGGTGGCGGACGGCAGCCCGCCGGTGATCCCGCGGCGGAACAGCACCGGGCTTTGCAGGCCCAGTTCCACGCCCGCCTCCTCGGTGTTGTTCAACTGCACCTCGGCGATCAGCACCTGGATCATCACCTGCGGCGGCTGGGCGTCGATGCGGTCGATGATCCGCTTGATCTCGCCGAAGTACTCCGGGGTCGCGCTGATGAGGACCGTGTTCGACACCGGCTCGGCGATCACCACCACGTTCCGCTGCAACTGCTGGTACACGCTCGTGTACCCGGCCCCGGTGTACGACGCGAGCGCGGTGGTGAAGAACGTCTGCACGGCCGCGGCCACGTCGGCCGCGGCGGCGTTCCGCAGCTTCACCACCTCGTTGTACCGGGCCTGCACGTCGGCCCCTTCGAGCCGGGCGATGATGGCCCGGATGGTGTCCAGGTCGTTGAGCGAGCCGGCCACGATGATGCTGTTGGTGCGGTCGTCCACCGAGAGCCGCAGGTCGATGAGCGACGCCCCGTCGGACGGGTTGCCGGTGAGCGTCAGGATCGGGCGGGCGACGTTGGTCTGGCCGCCCAGCGCCCCGCCGCCGCCCGCGCCGCCGATGCCGGTGGTCGCCTGCCGCCCCTGGCCGGTGAACAACTGCGCGAGCAGGTTCGCGGTCAGCGTCGCGTCCGCCTTCGTGAGCTTGAACACGTTCACGTAGGAGCGGGCCGCGGCGACCGTGTCCAGGTTCTCGATCAGCTTCTCGATGAGCGTCATCGTCGCCGTCGGGGCGGTCACGATCAGCGCGTTGACCCGCGCGTTGGTGACGATGTGAACGTCTTCCAGGTAGCCCGTCTCGTACGTCTTGCCGTCCTTCGCGGAGTAGAACCGGACGGCGCTGGTCTTGGTGACCAGGCCGCCGCCGGCGCCCTGCCCGATGGTCGGGATGATGGCGTTGATGCTCCGCACCTGCGTGGCCCCGCCGCCGAGGCCGGCACCCCCGCCCAGACCGGCGCCGCCGAGGGCACCACCGAGGCCGCCGCCGAGTTGCCCGCCGAGGGCACCGCCCCCGAGTTGCCCGCCGAGGGCGCCGCCGCCGAGTTGCCCGCCCAGACCGCCCAGTCCGCCGGCACCGCCCTGGAGGAACCCCGCCGCACCGCCCGCCGTCGGGGCGACCGGGCCGGTCTGCTGCGACTGCACCAGCGGGCTGAGCACGTTCGCGCTCAGCGCGTTGCTGAGGATCTGGCCCAACTCGTCCGCCAGCGCGTTCCGCAGGTAGAACACCCGCATGTCGGTGACGGCCTTGTTGCTCGACACGTCCATGAGGGCGATCAGGTCCTCGGCGTCCTTGAGGTCGCCGGGGCTGCCCTGGAGGAACACCGTGTTGTTCGCCACGTCGAACGTGACGCGGAACTGGTTCTTGGTGAGCGGCTCGCCGGGATACCGCGAGTTCCAGAAGTTCTGGAGCTGCGAGGCGACGATCTGCGCCGACGCCTTCTTCAGCGGGAACGCCTTGAGCGGCGCGCTGTTGGGCTGGTCGAGGAGCTTCTTGAGTTCCTTCTTCACGTCCTCGAACCGGGCCTCGGGCGCGGCGATGAGCAGGCCGTTGACGCGCGGGATCGCGATGCAGTACACGTTCTGGGACGGGCTGGCCCCGGCCAGTTGCGTGAGTGCCGCGTTCTGCGGGTTGCGGGACGCGGCCGGGACGTAGTTGCCGTTCTGCCCGATGGTCACGCGGGCGAAGATCGAGTTGAGCGTGTCCGCGATGTAGTTGCAGTCGCCGTGGTCGAGGTACACGATCTCCAGCTTCGGCTGGGTGCCCTCGGCCTGTTTGGTGAGCGCGTCGATCAGTTGCAGGACGATCTCGAGGTCCTTGACATCCGACGCGCGGATGATGACCGAGTCCAGCCCCTGGATGGGGATGGCGGTGACGGTGCTGCGCGGCGCCGGCCCGGTGAAGGCACCGGTGCCCGCTCCGGGCTGCGTGCCGTAGGGCGCGTGGGGCGCCGGCATCGGCGGGACGATCGGTTCACCGGGGACGATCGGGCGGCCGGGCTGGCGCGCGCCGGCCTGCACGATCTCGTTCAGGGGCTTCGGGGCGGCCGGCCGGTTGTAGCCGAGGTCGGCCACGTCGGTCGCCGGGTCGTACAGCTTCATCGCGGGGGCCGAAGGGGCGTCCTTGCCCCGGTAGTCAAAATTTGAGTAGCCCCCGCCGCTCGGCCCCATCCCGATCCGCCCGCCGCGGTTCCCGCCGCCGCCGCCCCCGGCACCGCCGCCACCTCGATTCCCTCCACCCCCGCCGAGGCCGCCTCCACCGAGGCCACCCCCGCCGAAGCCGCCGCCGCCGGGGAAGCCGCCACCGCCGAGACCGCCACCGCCGAAGTTACCACCGCCGAAGTTACCACCGCCCAGGCCGCCGCCGCCGAGGCCACCGCCACCGAAGCCGCCCCCGCCCTGGCCGCCGCGACCGCCGCCCAGGCCGCCCCCGCCCTGGTTCCGCGTGTCGCGGCCCTGCAGCGCGCTGATCGCCTGCTGCACCACGTTCGGATCGACGCCCTTCAGCTTCACCAGTTGCGTCACTTCCAGGGTGCTCACGGTGGCGCTGTCCAGTTGGCTCACCAGAATCTTGATGTCCTCGTACATCGTCTCGGCGCACAGCAGCACGAGGCTGTTGCTGCGTTCGTCGATCGAGATCGACAGCGCCGGCGGGCGGGCCTGGGCCTGCGGTTGCTGCTGCGGCTGGCCGAAGAACGGGAACCCGCCGACCTGCGGGCTACCGCCGGTGGTCGCCATCGCACTCTTGTACACGTCCTTGACGAGCGCCGCCATGTCGGCGGCACCGGCGTTCTGGAGCGGGAGCACGAACGTCTTGAGCACGGCCGCGGAGTCGTTCCGCCCGCCGTCGATGGCGACCGCGAGCAGCTTCTCGATGAGGAGCAGGTCGATCGGGGTGGACTTCACCACGATGAGCGCGTTGCTGCTCTTCTCCGCGACGACGCGGATGCGGCCCGGTGTGGGCGCCGCCGCCCCGCCGCCGCCCAGGCCCAGGAGCGCGAGCGGGTTCAGCCCGCCGCCGCCCCCGCCGCCGAACAGCCCGCCGCCCCCCGGCCGCCCGCCCTGCGCCTGCTGCGGGCCGTTGAAGATCTCGGTCAGCTCGCGGGCCGCGTCCTCGGCCGACACGTACTTCAGCGGGATCACCTTGAACAGGTTCTCCGCGTTCGGGTCGGTCGGCTTGATGGTGTAGTACCGGGCCAGGGCCGCGAGCACCTCGAGCGCCTTGGCGTCGTCGCTCTGGATGATGAGCCGGCCGCCGACCACGGTGAAGGTGACCGGCTTGTCGTCCCTCTTCTCCGGGTCCACGATCTGCGCGGCGGCGAAGTAGTAGTCGCGGCCGGCGAGCGGCTGGCGCAGGTCGCTCGCGCCCGGTGCCTTCATCGGCGGGGCCGGGGTCATCGGCGGCGGGGTGAGCGCCGGCACCCTCGGCGGGACGCCGCCCACCGGCGGCAGCGCCGGGCGCGGCGGGTTCAGCGGATCGACGATGATCGCCTTCTTGCCCATCCCCTCGAGCGCCTTGGCGAGCAGTTCGGCCAGCACCGCGGCGTTCCCGCCGCCGAGGTCGATGGTCCGCGAGTTCGGGCTGAACGCGGGGCCGGTGCCCGTGCCGTCGGCGACCGGCTCGCCGAGGAGCTTGAGGATCGTCTTCGCCTCGATGATCTGCGCCGGCGTGCCCTTGATGAGCAGCCCCGGCGCCGGGCCGGTCTTCTGCGGGTCGATGTCCGGGCCGCCGGCGAGCGAGGTCGGGAACTTCTTGACCAGCGCCGCCGCCGCCTCGCCCGGATCGAGCACGCTCAGCGGGATGAACGCGGTTTCCTGCGTCGTCCCGCCCGGCTGGTCGAGGCCGAGCAGCTTGATGACCTCGAAGTGGTCCTCCGGCGAGGCCAGCACCATGATCTGGTTCTGCGCCGCCAGCGGGATGGCCTGGAGCCACGGGAACCGGGCCTGGACCGTCTTGGCGAGTTCGGCCGCGGCACCGACCTGGACGCTGTACGTCTTCAGCACCGGCTCGGCGGGCGTGTACTTCTTGTCGCCGGGCCGCAGCGGCTTGTCCTGCTCCTCGATGATCCGCTTGGCCAGCCCGATCTTGTCCTGCGGGGCGGTGACCAGGATCGCGTTGCGGCGGGTGTCCACCGCGATCTGCACCGTCTTGACGCGGGCACCGGTGGTCGCCGGCTGGTTGCCGCCGCGCCCGCCGAACTGGCCGCCGCCGAACCGCGGATCGACGAACTGACCGCCGCCGAACCGCGGATCGACGAAGGCCGGTGCCCCCTGAGCGCCTGTGACCTCCACCTTCACGTTCGCGTCCGTGGCGAGCAGGGTCTTGAGGGTCTCCGCGACCTCCTGCGCCCGCCGGTACTCGAGGACGTGGTTGAGCGAGTCCGAGTGGTCCTTGCCCTTCACATCGTCGAGCATCTTCTGGATGCGGACGATGTTGCCGACCGTGTCCATGAGCAGGATCGAGTTCGACCGCTCCAGCGCGACCATCGAGCCGAACGGGGTGAGCATCTTCTTCAGCTCCTCCTGCGCGTCGGCCACCACCATGCCCTCGATGGGCAGGATGACCTGGACGATCTCGGAGCGGCCCCGTTTGGGGAGTTCGTCGAGCGTGAGCCGCGGCACCAGCGTCGGGTCGATCTTCTCGTCGGCCGGCTGGATGAAGAACGTCATGTGGCGGCGGATCAGGATGAACTTCTGCTGCGCCATCGTCTCGTTGAGGAGGTCGGTGACCTCGCCCATGGTGAACGTGCGGTCCTTGCCCGGCTTGATGACCACGCTGCCGGTCGGCGTGACCGTGGTAATCATGGTCAGGCCGGTTTCGGTCGCGTACCAGTCGAGTACGTTCTTCCAGTCGGCCTTCTCGAAGTGGACGGCGACGGTCTTCTCGGCGGGCGCGACGGGAACGGCCGGGGCGACCGGTGCGACGGCACCCGGCGTGCCCGGCGCGGGCATGACCGGCACGGCCGGTTGGCCCAGCGCGCGATCGACCGGGCCGGTCAGCCCCGCGGCAGCGGCCAGCACGCCGGGCAGCCAGCGGCGGAGCTTGAACAGCTTCCAGAACGGGACGGCACCCAGGCGGGCGGCGCGGCGTGGACCCATGACATCCCCCAGAGAACAGCGAAGCCCCTCGCCGGGTCGGGTTCGACCACCGCCACGGGTTAGTGGCGATGGGCGGCGGCCCGTTCCCCCACGGGCGCACCGCCGAACCGACGAGAGTGTTCACACACGTGATGCGGTTGGATATCGTCCGTTACCGGGGCGGGCAACGGAAAACTGCCGGGGCGCGGGAACTTTTAATCAACCCCCAGTTTATCGCAGTTACCCCGCCCGCGCGCGGTGAGATCGGGATGAGAGAAACGCGCGCGTCTGGGCGGGCTGGCGAGGAACGGGCGGTCGGCGCTCAGCCCTCAAGGTTCTGCTTTGATCTCCCCCCTGGAGTGGGAGGTCGGCGGCGCTTCGCCGCCGGGTGGGGGGTGAAGCGACACGAGTGGAGTAACGTTTCCCCCTCGCCCCTGTCAATCGTGTGGACCGGCCTGAGCGGGGGGTGAAGCGACACGAGTGGAGTAACGTTTCCCCCCACCCGCCGCGGTCGCAGAGCCGACCGCGGCGACCTCCCCCTCAAGGGGGGAGGTCAGAACAGCAGGAGGCGAACCGTTCGGCACGAGAAGGTATTCAACGCATCGACCCGCCGGGGCGTGGCGCTCACCGGCGGGTCGCGGAGGAAGGGCGGTTCTGGGAAGGCGTCACGGCATCGGCCGCGGTCCCGGTGCGACCGGAACAGTCGGCGGAACTGCCCCGACCGGCGCACCCGGCCCGACCGGCGCGGCGGTCTGCGGCCGGGAAACGGCGATGAGGCCGCGGGTCGCGCCGAGCCGGCCGTCGGCGGTGTGCCCGGCGATCACCAGTTGATACCCGCCGGGCGCGGCACCGAGGTGGAAGGTCAGCGTCGCCTTGCCGTCGGCGGGCAGCACGATGACCGGCTGCCACAGCACCGTGTCGGGCGCCTCGGCCGCGTCGGGCACCTGGGTCGGCGCGGGGCGCGGCGCGGCGTACTCGCGGACGACCAGCGGCGGCACCGGGGCGCGGCTCTGCTGGGCGGCGAACTTATCCGCGGGCGGTATGGCGGGAAGTGACGGCTTCCCGGCGGCAGAGTGGTACGCGTCGATCGCGTCCTTGAGGGCGATGGCGCGCTCCTTCGCGAACCGGGCCGCGCGGTCGGTGTCCCTCCTCAGCGCGTCCGCCTGTTCGGCGGCGTAAGCGTTCCGGCCACCGCTCCCGCGAAGCATGTTGAGCTTCGCCTTGTCGCTGGCGAGGAGGTCCGCCTCGCTCACGCCGTTGAGACGAATCGGATCCCAACCCCTGCCACCGGGCGCGGGGGACGCAACGCCGGGCGGGGGCGGGCCGATGGGCACCGCCAGGGGTGCCGGGGCGCCACCCGGACCGCCGGGCGCGATCGCTTGCGGTAAGGCCGCAGAGGCCAGCGGGCCGTCGTACTTGTTGACCGTCGGCGGGGACATCACGAAGGGCGGGGGAACGTCCTTCAGCGGCCCGCCGAAGGCGGGAGCGGGACCGCCCTTCGCCGGTCCCGCGCCGGTCATACCGGCCGCGCCTGTCATGACGCCGTCGCTCGTCGGCTTCCCCATCTCCGCTTCGCCCTTCGCGTCCGGGGCGGCCCCGGCCTTCGGTGCGGGCGCGGCCGGCGTCGGCGCAGCGGTGGCCGGAGCCGGGCCGCGGTCCTCACGGAGGAATCCCGCGCCCGCTCTCTCATCCTCCGCGCTCGCCGATTCGCGCGCCGGCGATGCGGGCGCGGCGGCGCTGGCCTTCGCGTCGTCGCCCCAGCCGGCGGCGACGACCAGGAACGCGGCCAGCCCGACGGACCCGAGCGTGCTGAAGCCGAGCGGGAACCGGCCGTCGGGCCGCGCCAGCGACGCCAGCCCGCAGCACAGCGCCAGCGCCGCCAGCCCGGCGACGCCGTACCACACGCCGGACCGGAACTGCCGCACCGGCTCGCGGGCGGACTCGGCCCTGGCCGTCTCAGCGGCGACCGCCTTCGCCGCCTCGTCGGCGGCCCGCTTCGCCGCGCGCTCGGCGCTCGCGGCCCGCACGAACTCCTGCACGTCGCGCGTCTCCTCGCGGGCCAGTTCCAACCCGGCCTTCGCCTGGGTCACCGCCTTCACCGCGGCCTCGTACAGAGGGGCGTACGTCTCGAACAGCTTGCGGTGGTCGCGGAGCGGGACCGGCTCGGTCCACGTCGCGTACTGCCCGTTCTGCACCATCAGCCGCGTCACCTCGGTGTTCGGAACGCCCGCCTTCTGGACCGGCGCGGCGGGCGGGTGCGCCTGCTCCGCGAACCGACGCCAGCCCTGCGTGCCGAGGACGAGGTCGAGCGCCTCGCCCGCCTTCGCGCGATCGGTCAGCAGGAAGTCGGCGTACTCCAGGTCGTCCGGGTCCTTCACCTCGCCGCCCAGGAGGAAGTGCGTCGGCAAGAGCCGGTCCTTCGCGCCGGGCGCGGCCCCGGAGTTGCACGCCGCGGCCCACAGCACCGCCGCCGCCGGGTTCCCCTTCTCGTCGGTCGCGGTGATCGACAGGTTGATCTCCGAACCGGCGGCGAACGCGCGATTGATCCCCGGCGCGCCGTCCGCGCTCGTCGCGGCGAACCCGAGGTTGAGTACCTCGCCCGGCTTGCGGAACACGAGCCGCTCCGCGACCGGCTTCAGGTCCGGCTTCGGCTCGCCCGCCTGCTCGGTCAACTCCTCGAACGCGGTGATGCGAACCACGCCGCCCCGCGGGTCGGTGCCGGCCATCAGCTTCACGACCTGCGGCAGGTCCGGTTCGACGGTCACCTTCTGCGTGTCGCTCAGCCGGCCGCGGGTGTACGCGCCGACGACGAGCGTCCGCGCCTGGCCGACCGAATGGAGTTGCACGCGGATCGGCTGGCCCGGCGCGGTGATCGGGTCGAGCACGGACATCACGACGCCGGTGGCCTCCGGCCGCGGCAGCGGGAAGCCGGTGCGGACGGCGGTCGCGCCGGGGCCGCCCATGAGCGCGACCGCCGCGTTCGACACCGGCACGCCGGTCAGGATCGGGGCGTACACGCCGGCCGGCGCGTCGAGCTTCAGCCACGCGCGGGCGCCGAGCTTCGGCGTGTAGGTGAACGACGCCAGCCCGCGGTTCGCGCCGGGTTGGTCCGGGTCGCTGAGCGATTCGACCCGCGCCAGCACCTCGCGCCCGTCGGTGACGACGCCGCGGATGTCCGCCGGTTGCCCGGCCGGCGTGGTCGCGCGGACGTACACCTTGCACGACACGCCGGCCACGAGCGTGTCCCCGCACTCCGGGAAGAACTCGACCTTCAACCGGTTGCCGATCACCGGCACGCGCCGGGCGACGACCTCTTCCCCGTGCGGCGTGCGGAACGCGACCTTCAGCCGCACGTCGCCGTCGAGCAGTTCGGCGGGCAGCGCGAAGCGGACGTGAACCTTGCCGTCCTTGTCGGTCTCCTTCGACGCCTGCACGCCGTCGAGGGGAAGCCCGTCGGCCTCGATCGCGACCCCGGCGACGACGGCGTTCGGCACCGGCTTGTCCTGGAACTTCAGCTCCGCCCACGCCTCGACCGTCTCGCCGGCCGCGTAGGACGCGCGCCCCTTGAACTCGATCTGCTTGCGGTAGTTGTCCGCGGCACCGGACCGCACCTTCACCGTGCGCGTGACCGGCAGCGGCACGGTGGCGGCCGGCGCGCCGGGGTGTAACTGCTCGCGGAGGACGAGCGTGTAGTCGCCGTCGGCGAGGTCCGGGGGCAGGACGAATTCGCCGCACCCGACGCCGCGCACCGGCTGGCCGTCGGCGGCGCGCACCGCCTCGACCTTCCCGTCGCCGCCGCCCACGCGGACGAGGTCGGTGGTGCCGGTGACGGTCAGGCCGTTCACGGCGCGGTGGTCCGGGTGAACCAGTTCGTACTTGAGAATCTGCTCGCGGGCCGGCGGGCGGAAGGTGACGCGGTCGAGCGTGAGCGAGCGGAAGAACAGCCGCTCGCCCGGCCGGTACGTCGGCTTGTCGGTGACGAGCAGCGTGGTGAACACCGGCCCGGCGAGGCGCACGCGCTCCTGAAGTTCGGTGCGGGCACCGGTCTTTTCGTCCACCTGCGCTACGACGAGGAACAGTTCGGCGTCGGGCTTCACCTGCGCCCACGCCGCGGCCGGGAGGCGGAGCGCGTGCGTGTCGCCCCGGCGCTCGTGGTCGAGCGGTTGGGTGAAGATGACGGCGTCGGACGCCTCGACCGCGTGGACCTCGGCGACCATGCGCTTGCCGACGGTCTCCCAGCGCTCGCGGCCGTCGCGGACGACGACGAGGAAGTCGTTGGGCGCGCCGGGCTGCACGGTCGCGGGCTTGAGCACGTCCACGGTGAGCTTGCGGGCGGTGGCCGCTTGCGCGGCGACCTTCTGCTCCTTCACCCAGGTGTTCAGGAGCGCCGTCTGCGTCTGCTCGGCGACGGTGAGCCGGAGTTGTGCGGCGCTCAGGCCGCTCTCGCGCCGGTTCTTCGCGGTCTCGACCGCGCCGGCGGCGGTCCCGGCGGCGCGGTCCGCGGCGTCGGCGTTGAGTTTCGCGGTGCCGGCGGCGCGGTCCGCGGCGTCGGAGCGGTCGAAGATGCCGAGGACCGGGACGACGGTGCCGGGAATCGCGATGAGCACCGCGGCGGCGACCGCCCACGAGAGGATGCCGGCAACGCGGAACGTGCGGTCGCCGGGGCGCGGGAGCGGCGCGGGGAACGGCAGCGCGGCGGGCTTGGAAGCCGGGGCCGGGGTGCGGGCACCGGTCTTCGCGGGCACGGGGGCTTCGAACCGCGTAGCCGGGAACGCGGACTTCGCGGCCCGCGCGAACAGTCCCTGGACACGGGCGGTCTCGGCGCGCGCCGCGGTACACGCCGGGCACGACGCGAGGTGCGCGTCAACGGCCGCGGCCTCCGGGCCGTCGAGCAGGCCGTACAGGTGGTCGAGCAACAGGGGCTGGCAGTGTTGGCAGTTCATCGTCTCGTCTCGTCCCGGCGGGGCCGGGGCTAAATACTTGCCGGTCTTCTCTTTGACCTCCCCCTTGAGAGGGAGGTCGGCGGCGCTTCGCCGCCGGGTGGGAGGGTGAAGCGACGCGGTAGGAGTGACATCTCACCCCCCACCCGCCGCGGTCGCAGAGCCGACCGCGGCGACCTCCCCCTCCAGGGGGGAGGTCAAAGCCAAAACCAAC
>JAYUBA010001130.1:0-3935 GCA_043741075.1 Frigoriglobus sp. | reverse complement strand
AGCACCTTCATGCCGCTCGTGCCGCACGCCTCCCAGGGGCGCCGCGGCGTGTTGATCCACACGTCCACGCCCTGCACCAGGTGCTCGGTCAGCAGCATGTCGTAATCGCCGAGGAAGATCACGTGGGGCCGGGCCGCGGGTCGGCGGATGAACTCGATCCACCGGTGGATCAGCTCCTGTCCCCCCTGGTCGGCCGGGTGCGCCTTGCCGGCGATGATGAGTTGCACCGGCCGCGCGGGGTCGCTCAACAAACGCAGTAGTCGCTCCGGGTCGTGCAGCAGCAGATCCGGGCGCTTGTAGGTCGCGAAGCGGCGCGCGAAACCGAGCGTCAAGGCGTTCGGATCGAACAGGTGCTTCGCCCCTTCGACCGCGTCGGGCGCCGCACCAGCTCCCGCCAGTTGCCGGGGCAGTTGGGCGCGGGCGTAGTCAACGAGTGACTTGCCGGCAGCCGTCCGCAGTTGCCAAAGTCTCGCGTCGGAGACGAGCCGGACGCTCTGTTCCAGGGTTTTCGTCATCCCGAGCCAGCGGTCCTTGGCACACGCTTCCGTCCACAGGTCGTCGGCCGGGGCCGAGTCCCAGGTCGGCATGTGGACGCCGTTGGTCACGGACCCGACCGGCACTTCGTCCTCCGGCCAGTGCGGAAAGAGCGGCTGGAAGATGTGCCGGCTCACCTTCCCGTGCAGCCGACTCACCCCGTTGACCGCTCCGCTCCCGCGGACGGCCAGATAAGCCATGTTGAAACTCTCCGACGGGTCGTCGGGGTTCTGTCGGCCCAGCCCCAACAGATCGCGGAGGGAGATGCCGAGCTTTTCCCGGGCGTAGCGGCCGAGGTACTGCTCGATGAGGGCCGGGGTGAAGCGGTCGAAGCCGGCGGGCACCGCCGTGTGCGTCGTGAACAGGTTCCCCGCTCGTGTGACGGCGAGTGCCACCTCGAACGGCTCCCCGGTCTCGCTCATGAACGAGCGGGCGCGCTCCAGGATGGCGAACGCCGCGTGCCCCTCGTTCAAGTGACACACTTCCGGCCGGAGGCCGAGCGCGTGCAGCAGCCGCCAGCCGCCGATGCCGAGCAGCAGTTCCTGTTTGAGGCGCAGTTCCGGGCCGCCGCCGTACAACTCGCTCGTGATCCCGCGGTGCGTCGGGTGGTTCGCCGCGTCGTTGCTATCCAGCAGGTACAGTTTGACGCGGCCGACCTGGACCTGCCAGGCGCGCAACCAGACCGAGTACCCCGGCAGGGCGATTTCCAGCCGCAGCCACTCCCCGTTCGCCTGTCGCAAGGGCGTGATCGGCAACTGGCCGGGGTCGTTATACGGGTAGAGGGCCTGTTGCCGCCCGTCCCCGTCGATCACCTGGCGAAAGTATCCCTGCTGGTACAGCAGCCCGACGCCTACGACCGGTACGCCCAGATCGCTGTTCGCTTTGAGTTGATCACCGGCCACGTTGCCGAGCCCGCCCGAGTAGATCGGTAGGGACTCGCTCAACATGAATTCCATGCTGAAGTACGCGGCGCAGGTCAGAGCTCCCTTCGAACAATTCTGCTGAAACCACGCCGGTGCCTCCGCCGCGGCGCGCTTGGCCCGAAGGAGGTCATCAATGTCCTTGCGAAAAACGGGATCGGCCAGGACGTGTTCGATCCAGTCGCGCGAAACGGTTTGGAGCACGACCCAGGGGTTGTGGGTGTCGTCCCAGAGTTCGGGATCGAGTTGCCGCCACACCTGGTCGGTCGCGTGGTTCCACGACCAGCGCAAATCCAGGGCCAACTCCGCGAGGGAACCGTACCCCTCGATCTCCGTGGGGAGCAGACTGTAGATCGGGTGCCTGGCGCGTGCGTGTCGGCTCATGGTACTTTCTCCGAACTGGCTCAGGGCCGAATACTCGGACGGATCAGTTCGGATTCTCAGCAGCCGACGCCGGCGCCGCAGGGCGGATTCCTACTTGTCTTTGCCGTTGGTCAACCTTTGCGTCAGTTCCGCGATCTTCTTCTCCACGTCCTCAAGGGATCTCGAGAGGTCTTCCTTGATGCTCTCGAACTTGTCCCCCTCTGCACTCGCAAGTTCCTTGAGCTGGTTCTCGAGTCGCTCGTGCTTCTTTTCCAGTTCAGCCAGCTCCTTTTTCGCCTGGGTCTTCTCGTCACCCGCCAGCCCCTCGGTTTTTGTCCAGAGGCCGGCGATCCTTCCCTTGAGCGCCTTCGATTTCTCACCGACCGTGTTCCCGAATGCTTCCCTGTCCTGCTTGAACTTCGCGGGATCGACTTGAACGTCCGTGGTGCCCGCGCTGGGCACACTGAACCATCCGCGCCAGTAGCCCAGAACCGCAACGCCCACGAGCAGCACCAAAACGACGACGAGTAATTTCTTCATCTCGGTAAATCTCCTTCCAGAGTGTCCGCGTGGCCTCCCGCCTCACCGCTCGGCCGGGCGTCCCTGACTTCCAGTTCGTTCCTGATGGCCACGTCCCCGAAGACCTGTCGAACGGTTTCCTGGGCGAGTTGTTTCAGGTGGTAACTGGTCACGCGCCCTTCGAGGAAGACGGAACCGGTCCGCACGGACACCTCAATTCGGGTCAGGGTCGAGTACCCGGTTCGCCGGAGGGCGTGTCGCACGCGCTCGATGAGGCCGGCACACTCGATCTCGCGCGCCCGATGGTGAGCAGAAGCCGGTTCGGGCGGGTGTATCTGCTCGATGTCCAGAAAAGGCGCAAGCAGCATTAGCAAGGCTCCATTCGTCATCGTGTGTCGTTACGAGGTCGAGCGACTGCGCCGCCGTTGTGACTGTTCCATCGGAGAGCTCACGCGGGCTGAGCCGGCAGTGCGATTCCCTCGTGAATCCACGTGCCGGCCTCGTCGGCCTCGCTCTCGTCGAAGTACCGGACCTTGGCGGTCGTGAACGGCTTGCAGAACACCGCCATTCCCGCCTCCCACCGCCTGTCCCCGACGAGCGCCAGCCGCTCGATGTGCGAGAAGTGGAACACGTCGAACTTCACATCCTCCCACACGGCCCCCAGGGTCCAGCCGTGGAAGTCACTCATCCGCACCAGCATCCGCACCTTGCCGTGTTCCTTGACGGCGCGATCCACCTCCGGGGTGAAGGCCGCGTAGTCTTCCTTCGTGAGCTTGCCGCTCAGGGTCAGGATCAGAATCTTCCCGCCCGCTTCCTCGTGCAGTTCGACGGACATCGTGTGCCTCGTTCGTGTTGTTGGTTGGAGATCCACCGCGGCCGCCACCGACTCACGAGTCGTTCGGCGGTTGCTGGTGAGGTGAACGTAAATGCAGAGAAAACCAAACGACGCGGCGGATTAGCGCGCCCGCCGTGGTGCCGCCCCGGGCGGCGATCGCCTCCAGTTCCAGCAGTCGCGATACGGGAAGCAGGAGCGTGACCGCAAGGACGCCGGGGCCGTCGGACGGCGTGTCGGGTTGAGAATCCCCCCCACCACCGGCGTCGCAGCGATCGCGCACCCCGGCGAGGTAGAGGCCGAGCGCCTGGCGGATCATCTGCCCGATTGTCCGCTGCGCGGACCGGGCCTGTTGGTCCAGTTCGGCCAACTCCTCGTCTTGGAGCAGCAGCGGGAACTCGACGCACCCTTCCGCCGGATGAAGTGGTACGAACGTCGTCGGCGGTTCGCGGGTCAGGAGCATGGGTGTCATTCGTGTTGTGCCTTCACGTCGCCGCTGTGCCAATTTGGCACAGGTCGATGGGCCGTTTCATCGCGGCTGACTCTCGGATCACCGGACTCATTTGGAGGCGGACATCCCCGCGGGAACGCGTCCGTTCGCCACCGGTCCGACTCCGTTGATCGGTTCGGACGGGGCCGCGTCGTTGAGGCCCACGGACCCGTCGCCGGGTTTGCCGCTGGTCGTGGCGGCACTCGTGGCCTGCTGGGGGCTCCCCAGGAACGGCCGCAACAGTTCGAGCGGCAACGGGAAAATGATGGTGGAATTC
>JAYUBA010001129.1:0-3959 GCA_043741075.1 Frigoriglobus sp. | reverse complement strand
TCGCCGTAGATGCGGTGCTCGTTCTCGTGGAACAGCACCACGCCGCTCGTCGCCGCGAGGTCGGCCATCACGCCCATGCGGCGGATCACCTCGTCGCGGTGGGCGGGCCAGTTCGTCACGTCGAAGTTCGGGTCGTTGCCGGGCGGATAGTAGCTGAACACGCGGACGCCGCGCGTGCCGAACACCCCGCACAGTTCGACGGCGCGTTTGAACTTGTCCAGGTGCGGTTCGAGCGGCTGGTCGATGGGATACTTGCCGACCGGCGAGCCGATCGCCGACAGGCCGATGCCCTCGCCGTCGAGGAGCTTCTTGAACTCCATGATCTGCTCGTCGGAGAGCGCGAGGACGTTAGTCTTGTAAATCGAGCGGAACTCGATGAACCGGACGCGGCTCGCCTTCAGCGCCGCCACCTGCTCGCGCGGGTCGGGCGAAATCTCGTCGGCGAAGGCGGAGAGGACGAACATGGCGACTCCGAAGCGAATAAAGGCGAAGAATAGCCGCACGATGAACGCAGAAGAAAGACACGATAAGACAAGACGAGGAGTGTTTTAAACACTGTCTTCGCTCTTGTCGTGCCTTTCTTCTGCGTTCATCGTGCGGCTAAATCTTCTTCTTCTCTTTACGCCTTCTTGCGGCCGACGATCTTCAGCCGCACCTTATCGACCACGAACGTCTTCTCGGCGTGGCCGGGGAAGCGGACCTTCACGCGGCGGAGCGCGCCGTAGCCGGTCACGTCGGTGACCGTGCCCAGGCCGAACTCCTCGTGCTGCACCAGCACCCCGACGGCCAATCCCGTCTCCGGGGCGTCGGGGATCGTCGGCTTGTATTCCGACGGCTTCTTCGGCGGGAGGAACGGCCGCGCGCCGGTGTCCGCCCAGTCCTTCGCCGCCGGCCCGACCTTCGCCCGCCACTCGTCCGCCGCGGTCCGCGCCGGGTTCCGCGACATCGACGAGTCGCTGTACACCACGTCCCGCGGCAGCTCGTTCAAGAAGCTCGACGGGATCGCGTAGTTCAGGTTCCCGCGGAACTCGCGCAGCCGGGCGTGGCACAGGTACAGTTCCTTCATTGCCCGCGTCATGCCGACGAAGCACAGCCGCCGCTCCTCCTCGATTTCGTCGTCGCGGCCCATGCTCCGCTCGTGCGGCAGCAGCCCCTCCTCGACCGCGAGCACGTACACCACCGGGAACTCCAGCCCCTTGCTCGCGTGTAGCGTCATCACGGAGACGTGCTCGGCCTGCTCGTCCCAGCCGTCCACGTCGGACGCGAGCGTGATCTGTTCGAGGAAGTCGGTGATGGTGCGGCTGTTGTCCTCGTCCCAGAACTGCTTCGCGGCGGTGATGAGTTCGCCCACGTTCGCGAGGCGCTCGGCGTCCTCGTCGTCGGTCGAGTCGCGGAGCATCGCCTCGTACCCCGACTTCTCCAACACGAGGCTCACGAGTTCGTGCGGGGGCAACTCCAACCGCGCGCGCAGGTCGGTCATCATGCGGTGGAAGTCCCTCAAGCCCGTGGACGCCTTCCCCTTGATCTCGGTGATGCGCGCGACTTGTCCGGCCGCGGCGAGCAAGCCGATCTCCTGGTCCGCGGCGAAGCTCTGGAGCTTGTCGAGCGACACCTTGCCGATGCCGCGGGCCGGTTCGTTTACGACGCGGAGGAAGCTGATCGTGTCCTGCGGGTTGGCGAGCAGCCGCAGGTACGCGAGCACGTCGCGGTTCTCCTTGCGCTGGAAGAACGCCAGCCCCTTCACGATCTGGAACGGGACGCCGTGCTTCACGAACGCGCTTTCCAGCGACCGCGTGAGCGCGTTGATGCGCATGAAGATGGCGTGGTCGCGGTACTTGAACTTGCCGCTCTTCACCGCCTCCTTGATGCGTACCACGACGCCTTCGGCCTCGTCGAGGCCGTTGTCGAACGTGAGCACGTTGACCGGGTCGCCCTGCGGGTTGTCGGTGACGAGGATCTTCTTCTTGCGCTGCTTGTTGTGGTCGATGAGCGTACTGGCCGCGTGCAGGATGGCCTTCGTGCTGCGGTAGTTCTGCGCGAGCGTGATGACCTTTGCGTCCGGGAAGTCGCGCTCGAAGTCGAGGATGTTCTTGATGTCCGACCCGCGCCACTTGTAGATGCTCTGATCGGGGTCGCCCACCACACACAGGTTCGGGTAGCTCATGCTCAGGCGCTTGGCGATCTCGTACTGCGCGGAGTTGGTGTCCTGGTACTCGTCGATCAGCACGTACCGGAAGCGGGCGTCGAGTTCGGCCCGCAGTTCCTCGTTCTTCTTCAGCGCCATCGCCGGCAGGTACAGCAGGTCGTCGAAGTCCATCGCGTTGGCGCGGCGCAGCCGCTTCTCGTACAGCGGGTACACCGTGGCCACCGTCTTCTGGAAGAAGTCGGTCGCGGTGCGGGCGTACTCCGGGGGCGTGAGGAGCGCGTTCTTCGCCTTGCTGATCGCCCCGCCGATCCGGTCCGGGCTGAACTTCACGTTGTCGATGCCCGACGCCTCCAGCGCGTCCTTCACCAGCTTGTTGCGGTCGTCCATGTCGTAGATGGTGAAGTTGCGGTCGAACCCGAGGCGCTCGCCGTACTGCCGCAGCAGCCGCGCGCCGAGGCTGTGGAACGTGCTCACCCACACCTTGTTGCCGGGCACCAGCTTCTCGACGCGGTTCTTCATCTCCCCGGCGGCCTTGTTGGTGAACGTGATCGCCAGGATGTTGTGCGGGCGCACGCCGGACTTGAGCAGGTACGCGACCCGCCGCGTGATGACCCGCGTCTTCCCGCTGCCGGCACCCGCGAGGATCAGGAGCGGCCCCTCGCCGTGGGTCACCGCCGCCCGCTGGTCGGCGGTCAGGTCGGCGAGCAGATCGACTGGCTCAGGCATGGCGAATCCTTCCGTGAGTACAAAGAACCCACCCCCCGGCCCCCTCCCTGCAGGGAGGGGGAGGCCGCTCGCGGCTTCGCGGGAGCAGCGCGGTTGCCCCGCGAAGCCGCGAGCGGCTTACCGCCGGATTCTACCGGCTCGCACCGGGCGTGCGAAGGTCAGCCCCGTCCGCCTTCGGAAGACGCACTCATGGCAATCATCGGACTGGGCACACAAGTGATGGAGTGCGCGCGGGTGCGGCAGTTGCTCGACGAGCACGCCGACGCGTTCCTCAAGCAGGTGTACACCGACCGCGAGGTGCGGTTCTGCAACGGCAAGAAGCAGACCACCGAGCAGTACACCGCGCTGTGGGCTGCGAAGGAGGCGGTGTTCCGCGCGCTGGGCACCACGTGGAAGCGCGGGATGAGCTGGACCGACGTGGAGGTCGTGTCCGACAACGGCGGGCCGCCGCACGCGGTCGTCAGCGGGGCCACCCGCGAACTCATGGCCGCCCGCGGCGTCAACCACGTGCTGCTCACGATGGCGTTCTGCCGCTCGTTCGCCACGGCCACTGCGGTCGCGGTCCACGCGGCCACCCCGCCCGTGGCGGAGGACACGGCGCTGGACGACTGACTCGGTTCTGAGTCGTTCGCCGTCCCAATGTCCCCAGGCCGTTGGCCTGGGCTGAAGGAGCGCGACCCTTCGGGCCGCGAACACTGTATTTCGGCCTGAAGGGCCGGCTTCCCTCAGCCCAGGCCAACGGCCTGGGATTGTTGGTGGGGCATTCGTCGTTCTCACTGAAGGCCCGATTCCCCCACTTCCTTCAGAAGCGCGCGGGCCGCCTTGAACGCGGCGCGGACGCTCATCACCCGGCCCTCGACCTGGTCGGACGTGAACGGCCGGGCGGCGTCCGCCTTCGGCAGCCCGGCCAGGTCCAGGGTGAGCGGGAGCAGCTTCATGAACTCGGTCATGCGGCTCTGCTTCAGTTCGTTGCTGACGGGCTGGTCCACGGTACACCTCGGTGCCGAACGGTGGCGCGACGGGTCGAACTCCCTCCAGCCTACCCCGATCGCGCCCGCGCCTCAAGCGGGTGGTTGCCCGCGGCGCC
>JAYUBA010001128.1:0-3960 GCA_043741075.1 Frigoriglobus sp. | reverse complement strand
TCGCAAGGCACGCGGGCCGCGTGCCCCACGACGAGCGACTACCCCTCAATCACCGCGTCCGGGAAGCGCGCCTGAAGGGCGGCCCGCTGCGAGAGCGTGAGGCCGTTCCCGGTCACGTCCAGGTGGTACAGGTTCAGCTTCGCCCCGTCGGAGCGGACCAGCGCGCGGACCCCGTCCGCGCCGACGCGGTTGTTCGCCAGCCCCAGCCACCGCAGCGGGGACGGCTCCCGCCGCCGGGCCATCTGCTTCACGATCTCGATCACCCCGTCGTCGCCCACGCCCTGGCCGTTCAAGTCGAGCACCCGCAGCCGGTCCCACTCGATCACCCAGCCCAGGTCGAGGTGCGCCAGCGCGCCCGCGCGGCCGGTCCCGATCATCCCGCCCAGCCGCAACTCTTCCACTTCGCGCAGGCACCGGCTCCCCAGCACCTTTTGAATATCCCCCGAGTCGAACGGGATGCGGCCGACATCGAGCCGCAGGAGGTGGCGGTGGTCGGCGCGCGGGAGTACGTCGGCCAGCCGCGGGCCGAGGTGCGACACGTCTGCGAGGTCCAGCCCGGCGAGCGCGGGCAACGCCGGGCCGACGAGGAGCGTCGTCAGCCAGTCGGGCATTACCAGGGTGCCCCGCAGGCACAGGTCGGTGAGGTTCGCGAGTTGCGGACACTCGGCGGCCAGCGGTTCGAGTTCGACCGGCGAGACCCGAAGGCCCGCGAGGTCCAACCGGGCGACCCGCTCCAGTTCCGGCGTTTGAAAGAACGGGAGCAGCGACACTTCGCCGGCGTAGGCGAATCGCGTCATTTTCAACGACCGGATCGGCTCGGCGGCGAACAGGGCGGCGGCGTCGCGCGGGAAGGTGGCGACATCGACGGCGACGTGTTCGACGAACCCGCGGGCGAACCGCCACTCGAGCACCCGCTGGCGAACCGGCTTGGCCCACTCGTCCTTTTGCGCCTTGGGCACGCGGTCGGCGGCGGCGGCGTGCCGGCGGGCGTCCGGGCCGAACGGCTCGGCCTGTGCCGCCCACACCTGCGCGCGGACGAACCCGGCCCGCTCGGGCCGGCCGTTCTCGTCGAGCCAGTCGGCGTAGACGAGGCGCAGGGTGTCGTCGTCCGGCCGGGCGACGATCGCCCGGCGCAGCGCGTCGCCGTCGGATGTCATGGGTGGAACGGCTCCTCGGCGCGCGGCGTGGGGAGGTCTTCGCGCTTGCTTATTATCGGCAGAGGTGACGAAAGTTGGAAGCGCGGAGTCAGACGTGTTCAACGGAAAAAAGCCCCGCGACGGCCGTCGCGGGGCTTGTGTCTTCACTCAGCACTCAGCACTTTCTACTTGGCACTATTTCTTACTGCCCCTGATGAATCTGGTCGAAGCGGGTGGCGACGGCGACGAAGGCCGCCAGCAGCGTCGGGTCGAACGAGCCGGGCGAGTCGTGGGCGATCAGCCGCACCGCCTGGGCGTGGCCCAGCGGCGGGCGGTGCGGGCGGCGGCTCCGCAGCGCCTCGTACACCGCCACCAGCCCGACCGCGCGGGCCGCCAGCGGGATGTCCTCGCCGACCAGCCCGTCCGGATACCCGGCCCCGTCCCACCGCTCGTGGTGGCACCGGGCCACCTCGGCCGCGACGTCCAGCCCCGGCACGTCCCCGCCGAACGTCTGCGCCACCCCGCTCAGTACCTCCGCCCCGATCGAGCAGTGCGTCTGCACGATCGACCGCTCGGCCGCGTCCAGCCGGTCGGGCTTCAACAGCGTGTGGCGCGGCACGCCCAGCAGGCCGATGTCGTACACCGGGGCGACGGCGGCCAGGAGGGCGACGTACCGCTCGTCCTTGAGCCGCGCGTACTCGCCCTCGTCGGGCACCGCGCGGGCCAGCGCCCGGACGTACCGCGCCACCCGCGTCCACTGCCCGTCGGCGATCAACTGCGTCTCGGCCAGCAGCCGCGACACGGTCAGCGACAGCGCCTCGACCGCGACCGGGCGGGCGTCGGCCGGCGGCGGCGGGGTGAGTACCCCGACCGAGTCGCCCGGCCGCGACGGCCGCCGCATCAGGAGCGCGCGGACGCGCGAGAGGAATTCGACCGGCGCGAACGGCTTGCCGATGAAGTCGTCGGCCGCCGACATGGACAGCCCGCCCAGCGCCTCGGCCGGGAGCTCGCCGGAGGTGAGCAGCACCTTCATCCGGTCGCTCTCCAGCCCGGCGGCGCGGACCTTGTCGATCAGGTCCGGGCCGCTCAGCCCCGGCAGGCCGACGTCCACCACCGCCAGATCGGGCGGGTCGCGCAGGATTTCCGCCAGCGCCGCCTCCCCGTCCTCCGCCTCCCGCACCTCGAACTGGTCGTGGAGCAGCGCGACCATCAGCGCCCGCACGCCGGGGTCGTCTTCCACCAGCAGCACCCGCCCCTGGCCGGGCCGGGTGGCGCGCGACGCGGACGCGGCCGGCGTCGCGCCGTGCGGGAGCCACAGGGTGAACCCGGTCAGCGCCGCGGACACCGTGCGGGCCGACGGGAACCGCATCTCCGGGTCCGGGTCCATGAGCCGGGTGACGAGGTCGGACACCTCGGCCGGCACCTCCGGGCGCACCCGCCGCACCGCCACGGGCGTGGTGGTGAACCGGCGGTGCAGGTCCTGCACCGGGTTGCCCGACTCCGGGTACGGGTCGCGCCCCGTGAGCGCCCAATAGAGGGTGGCGCCGAGGCTGAACAGGTCGGCCCGGCTGTCCACGTTGTGCGGGTCGCGGGCCTGCTCCGGGGCCATGTACCCGATGGTGCCGAGCACCACGCCCGGCTCGGTCATCTGTTGCGTCGGCAGCCGGGCCAGGCCGAAGTCGAGCACCTTCGCCTGCCCGTCGGGCGTCACCAGGATGTTACTCGGCTTGATGTCGCGGTGGACGAGGCCGTGCCGGTGCGCCTCGCCCAGCGCGTCGGCCACCTGACGGAACAGGTCGCACGCCCGCAGCGCGGTGAGCGGCCCGCGCTCCCGCACCAGGGCGAACATGTCCTGGCCGGGGATCAGCTCCATCACGAAGTAGTCGCGCGGCGGGTGGCCGCCGCGGGCGTGCCGGCCGGCGTCGAAGCAGGTGACGATGTGCGGGTGCTGGAGCCGGGCGACGGCCCGCGCCTCGCCGTAGAACCGGTGGATCAGCCGCGGGTTGACGTCGGTCGAACGGGCCATCACCTTGACCGCCACCTGGCGGCGGAGCTGGAGGTGCTCGGCCCGGTACACCGTTCCCATGCCGCCCTGACCGAGCACGTCGAGGACGCGGTAGTTGCCGAGGACGAGGTCGTCGGCCGATCCCTTGCGGATCGTCTCCACCTGGAACCGGGTGAGCAGGTGCAGGGCCAGCAACTTGTGGAGGAGCACGTCGGCGGCGACGACGTGGGTGAGCGCGTCGCGGTCGCCCGGCGGCACCTCGTCCCACTCCTCCGGGAGCAGCACCTGGGACGACAGCAGGCGGGCGAGGAGCGACTGGGCGGGCGGGACCGTCGCTTCCATCGTGCCCGGTCCGCCGAGCGCGTGCAGGCCGAAGTCGGGGTGGACGGCTTCGAATAGGGGGGTCATCACTCACTCCCGGTCGCGGGGCCGCGCGTGGGGGGCGGTGCCCGAACGAAGGCGGTTCGTGGGGGGGCGCGGCGGGAAGCCCGACCGGCCGGGGCAAGGGTGCCCGGCCCGCGGCGGACTCTCGCTATCAGTTTGGGTCGCGATTCCCCCGCTGACAAACGCCGGGGCGCAGATCGTCCGGCGCCGGGGGCGGATGCGCGGGGATTCGCGCCGCGGGTGTGAAATGTCCGTGCCGGCGCGAACGATTCGTTCGGGCGGGGGTGCGCGAAGTGTGGCGACACCGCAGCGAGTGAAACGCGCGAAGCCCGCCCCGAAAGGGCGGGCTTCGAATCCCGAGTCGTGCCGGTCCGTCGGTGTTGTTTTAGGTTTGACCTCCCCCCTTGAGGGGGAGGTCGGAACGCGCTTCGCGTT
>JAYUBA010001127.1:0-12550 GCA_043741075.1 Frigoriglobus sp. | reverse complement strand
AACCTCCCAAACTACCAAGCCGCAAACCCAGACCAGCAAACGGTTTCGGAAGTACCTGCGCTGTAGTGCTAAGCTGGACACCAGCATGACAGATCGATTGCTGAGTGCAAGACAACAGAGGCAAGCTACCAACAATCAACAGATTCAACGGTGACAGCGCTGTTCCGCGGCACTGGTCGGATGCACCCGGTACGTTGACGGCCCTGAGTTCAACCGGCCGCGACGCACGAGCCGTACCAGTCCCTTCGCGGTGAGCTTGTCGAGGGCGACTTGCACCCCACGGCGCGACAGCCCCGCGCGGCGGGCGATGTCCGCTTGCCCGGTGCGGGCGGTGCCGGTCGTACGCCGCCGGCCTGCGGGACGCGTACCGCCTCGCCGCCCGCTGGCCCGCTGGCCCGACGACCCGTTCTGGTCCGCCCGCGCGGACCGAACGTGATCCGCTTGCGTATCGGCTCGCGATCACGACCGGGTCACACCCCCGCGGCCCGCCGCAACTTCGCCGAGCCGAGTACCCGCGCGGTTTCGGCCAAGTCGTCGGGCGCGACGGACTCCGGACCCACGAGCGCCCGGCGCGGCCCGCTCCGGTACAGAAGGTCGATCAGTTCCGCCCCGTACGGCTCCACACCGCCGACCGCCTCGAGTCCGATCGGCACCGGCACCCCCAGTCGGTCGAGCAACTCCGCGTACGTCCGATCGCGCCGGACCGAGATCGTTTCCGGGCCGCCCGGTGCGGGGAGCGGCGCGGCGAGCAGGTCGCGGACGTTCAGGATGCCCGGCCCGAAGTTCGCCTCGTCCCAGTCGGGGCCGCGATGGGCGACCGATGTCGCCCGGAGCAGTTCCATGAACACGTGTTGGAGCGAGCGGGTGCCCGCGTACCGGGCGAGCAACCGGTCGCGCCCGTGGTACGCCAGCCAACAGGCGGCGGCCCCGGCGACGTTCGCCACCGCGAACGAGGTTCCTTGACCGGGCCGCATGGCGGACAGATGCGAGTCGTCCGGACGGGTGTCGTCCGGCTTGCGGGTGGCGACCCAAACGAACTCTCCGGGGGCGGACACGTCCACCTCCGAACCGGAGCAGCTCCCGAACCACGGGCGCCCCTCGCGGTTCACCCCGGCCACCGCCACGCAGTCGTCGTAGATCGCCGGAGCGACCACGTACCGGACGCAGTTCCCGGCCGCGGCGCACACGATCAGGTCGTTCGACACGGCGTACCCGACGGCCTCCCGCAGCGCCCGCCGCGGCAGCCCGCCGAGGCTCATCGAGATGACGTGGCAGCCGGCGTCCGCGGCGTGAACGATCGCCCGGGCGACGGTCGCGGCGGTGGTCGAGATGATCACGCTGCGGGCGCACCGGTGCGACACCAGTCGCGCCCGCGGCGCGGCCCCCCTGACCATCGCCGCCCCGTCCCCGCGCCCGGCGATGGCGCTGCCGGTCGCGGTCCCGTGGCCCGGGTGTTCGGGGTACAGGCCCGACGACCAGGTGTACTCGAGCGGATCGACCGCCGAGTCGGTGTCCTCGATGAAGTCGTATTCCCCCTCGTGGTCGAACGCCTCATCCGGGAGCGCCTGGTGTACGGCCCGCCCGGTGTCGAGGTGGGCGACGCGCACGCCCGCCCCCATCGCCGCTCCGCCTTCGGGGAGCGGGAGCGCCCAGGCGGCCGGGGCGCCGATGGCTTCCAGCGACCAGTTCACCGGCAGCGTGCGGCCGTCGTCGTCGGGCAGGAAGCACATCCCCTCGGCCGACTCCGGGCCTTCCGCCCGCGGCGCGGCGGAAGTAGAACGTCGTGTCCGGTTCGACGGACCGGAAGAAGTCGTCGCGGTCGCGGACGGCGTAGGCCCAGTCGTAGGGCGACTCGGGGATGTCGGAGAACCGGACGCCCGGAAGCCGTGCGAGGAAGAACGTGGGGTCGGGGCCGGGGAACAGGGGTTCCACCGCGCACCCGGCGCCGAGCCGGTCGCGGGCGACCCGCGCGACGGTGGCGGTCGGCTCGGGCCGGCGGGTTTCGAGAATGAACGCGGCACCGGCGGCGCGGTCGGCGTCGGTCTCGCGGCGGAGCGCGGCGAACGGGTCGGGAGGGAGCATCGCGGTCTCCTTCACTTCTTGGATGGCGGCGGGACATCGAACTCGCGCAACGTTCCGAAGTCCAGTTGTGTCACCCGCTCTACTTCCTTGAGGGGGACGCGGTACCGAGCGGGGTCGAAGTCGTCGGCGGTCGGCATCGGGTATACCGCGAAGTCCGGCCCCCCCTTGGTCAGCCCCGGGCGGTAGTGGTCGAGGAGGAACGCCTGGACGGTCAGCCGATCGCCCGCGCGCCCGACCGCGACGATCCAGTATTGGCGGGGGATCTGTGCCCCGCGGTAGGCGTAATCGTCGCCGCGGAACACCGGGCCGCGGAACACAGAGATTTTCTTCGTTGACGGGGCGAACTCCTTCAGCACCCAGCCGTTCACGCTGCTGTACACGCCCTGGTTCAGCGACTTGTGGATTGGGCAGACATTGGTGAAGTAGAACGCCCCCTCGGCGGCTTTCCGGTGATCGACCGGGCCCCACGTCAACTCCCCGCGACGGGCGAGCATCCCGCGGTCGAGGTCGTTCTCGATGTACAGCTCGTCCCCCGACTGGGATCCGGCTTCGACCCGCGGGTCGAACCGGAATCGGTCCATTTCCCGCGGGACGACGACGAGCGACGTGCGGTCGCAGTTCGCGGCCACGAAAAACGGCAAGCGGCGCGCCCGGTTCAGGACGAGCGAGTAGTGGGTGTAATCGAGGGGCTTTCCGCCCGCGAGGGCGTCGGCAGTGGCCCGAGGCGAGAGCTTCGGGAGTCCGACCGGGAGGTCGCGCCCGATGAACTCGGGCGCGTAGGGAACGGTCTGGTTAATCGCGTCGTCGGCCCCGACGAAACTGTCCAGGGTCTTCGCCAGCGCCGCATTCTTTTTGACCACCGCGGAGTTCCGAACCGCGAAGTCGGTCGCGAGGGCCGAGAGATCGGCCTTGAACTGCTCCGCCGACCGCTGCGAATCACCGACGGCGTTCGCCGCCTTGTTGACCGACGCAATTTTCTCATCCACATCCTTCAACGCGGCTTGCAGTTCAGCGTTTTTAACGTTCGTTTCCACGGCTGCGGCATCCGCCGCAACGGCCGCCTTTCGTGCCTGAGAAGCCGACGTCTCGGCCTCTCTCGACTTCCGCTCTGCTTTGGCCCATCCACTCCAGGCGACCACACACGCCACTGCCAAAAAAGCGCACAGGATCGACAGAATCCCGATTGCCACCCGCCGGACCACGACCTTGCGTTGGGTCTCTCGCTCCTGCTCGGCCCGGCTCTCGCGGACCAACTCCGCCACCTCCGGGGCCGCAGTCGCGAACGCGGCGGCCTCCTCCAGAGCGGCCCCCTGCAACAAGAACCCGTCCTTCCGCCCGGAGTCCGCCCACAGTTTCGCCGCGCTCGCCAGTTGCAGTTCGCGCTCGGCCGTCCGCCGCTTCTCCTCCAACCACCCGGCCAGCAGCGGCCAGTTGCGGGTGAGCGCCTCGTGGGCCACCTCGAACCGGTCGTCGGCCGGTTCGGTGCCCTTCGTCTCGCGCAGCAGCCCGGCGGCCTCCCACCGCCGCAGCACCCCGTCCACCGTGTTCGCCGCCGCGTGCCGGCGGAGCACCTCGCGCCGGACCCGGCGGCGGACCACCTCCACCCCGGCCGTCGGCCGCACGAGGTCCAGGAACACGAGCCGGGTCACGTCCCGGTCGATGTCCTGCGGGAGTTGCGCGTACACCGCGTCGGCGGTCCGCTTCAGCGCCTCGCGCGGGCTGCCGACCGCCCGGTACACGTCCCACGTGATCCGGTTCCGGTTCTTGTTCTCCCACACCTTCGCGAGCGCGAACTGGAGCAGCGGGAGGGCCGTCGCCTCGCCGACCACCTCCTTCACCAACTCGTCCACGATCCCGTCGTCGAACTTCAGCCCGACCAACTCGGCCGGCCGCTCGACCGCCCGCCGGAGCTCCCGGGACGACATCGGCGGCGGGGCGAACCGGGCGCCCGGGTCGGCGGTCAGCGGCTTCAGCGCGTCGAGCTGGAGCGCCTGGCCGAGGTAGTCCTCGCGAACGATGACGATCACCCGGTTCCCGGGCGCGCCCGCGACCGCGGCGACGGCGGCGGCGAACGCCCCCCGCGCCTCGCGGGATTCGCACAGCGTGAACACCTCCTCGAACTGATCGAGGACGAGGACGACCGGCCGGGTGCCGGCGCGGGCGGCCAGGGCGGTGCGGAAGTCGGCGGCCGACCACGCGAGTCGGGACGAGTCGAGGGCGCCCGCGCCGGGCGGGCGGGGCTGGGACCGGACCGCGCCGGCGAGCGCGCCGAGCGGGTCCGCGCCGGGGACGACGACCGGCAGCACGAGCGGCTTCGGATCGACGGCCCGCTCGGCCAGCGCCGGGAGCACCCCGGCCAGGACGAGCGACGACTTCCCGGCCCCGGACGGGCCGGTGACGAGGACGAGCGGGAACTGCGCGACCCGCTCGACCAGCTCGGCGATCGCCTCGTCGCGCCCGAAGAACCGGCCCGCGTCGGACTCGGCGAACGCGGCCAGTCCCTTGAACGGGCACTCCTTGTCGGACAGGTCCGGGGCCGCCGCGGCGTCGAACCGGTCGAGCGTGGTCTCGGCGGCCGAGAGCTTGCGCGCCTCGGACACGGGGAGCGCGACCAGGGTGTTCGCCCAGTAGTTGATGACCGTCTGCGCCTCGACCCGCTCCGCCCGCGCGGCCAGCCCGGCCCCGGTCGCCCGCACGCGGGCGATGAACCGCCGGACCGCGCCCGCGGCCGGCGGCGGGTCGAGGCCGGCCAGGGCGGCGTGCGCCTCCCGGACCGCCGCGCCGGACGGGAACGGGGGTTCCGCCGGCGCGTCCGGGGCCGGAGCCTCTGGGGCGGGCGGACCGCCCTCCGCGGGCGGGCGGGCGTCAGTCGGGGTCACGGGCGAGTACCTCCAGAACGGATTTGAAGCCGGCGGCGATGTGGCGCATCGTGGTCGCCAGTTCGAGGAGTTCGACGTCCACGGCGCGGAACCGGCGGACGGCCACTTGGCGGAACTCGTCGAAGGCGTCCAGCCGGTCGAACGAATCGGCCGCCGCGTCGTACCGGGCCACCTGGGCCGTCAGGCGCGGCGCCCACTCCGCGCGCGAATAGGCGTCGGTGAGCTTCCGACCGAGCGCCCGGACCTGCGGCCACATGATCGGCAACGAACCGGTCACCGCGGCGATCATCCCGAGCGGGCTGTCGAGTTGCTGCCACAGGTCGTGCTCGGCGACCAGGGCCGCGACCCCCGTGCCGAGGCGCTCCAGGTCGCGGAGGGCCTCGGCGAACCGCCCGGCCAGCGGGTCGTCCGGCGGCAGGTCGGTGACGACCCCGCCGAGGTCGCGGGCGATGGCGGCGAGGTCGAGACCGCCCGCGAGGTCCACGATCGTCCGGTTCAGTTGCGCCGGTTGTTGGTTCAGGGTGCGGAGCAGCACGTTCAACCCGGCGTCGGCGGTCTCCGCCCTCCGGTCCGTCAGCCCGCCGCGGATGGACGCGGTCGCCAGGCCCAGGTACGCGATCCAGACGGACTGGTCCGTCGCGTCCGGTTCGGGGAGCGTACGGCCGGCCCGGACGACCTCCTCGGCCTGGGTTTCCAGATCGCCGCAGTACCGCTTCAACTGCCGGATCTCGTCCGGGGAGGCGAGGAACCGGGTGGGGTCGGTGCGGAACCGCTCGACGGACCCGGAGAGCAGTTCCGGGAGCGCGACCGAGAGCGTGTGCAGGCACTCGTGCAGCTTCTTGTACTTGCCCATCAGGTCGATCCGGCCCAGCGCGGCGGCGGACCCGTCGGACACGGCTCGGAGCCGGTCCCGCACGAGCGGCGCGTCCGGCTTCCCGCTCCGCCCGGCCAGCTCCCCGATGCGGGCCGCGACGTTCACCGCCTGTTGATGGGACGTGGACGCGAAGACGTACCCGGCGTGGGCCTCGCAGAACGCCCGGAGCCGCGGGTTCTGCGGCCGGTACGCGTACACCGCGCGGACGAACCGCTCGTTCCACCCCGCCCGCTGCACGACCTGGATGAACGCGAAGACGACCTCGTTGAACGGGCCGGCCGTGCCCACGAGGCCGTCGAGCGCCTGCTCCATGCCGAACTGGACGGCCTGGCGCAAGTCGTCGAGGTCGCACGCCGCGACGACGGCGTCGCGGAGCAGTTGCATCTGCGCGCCCGACCACCCGGTACTCGGGTCGGCGGGCGCGGCGGGCGGCGGGTCGAGGGTGGCCGAGTTCATGGGCGTGACCGGGGTTCGTGGGGCGCCGGGGTCGTAGCGATCCATTGTCGCGCGACCCCGCGCTCGTGCGCGGGGGGTGCGGTGCGGGATCAGAACACGATGTCCTCGGGGCCGGTGACCTCCCGGGTGCCCGCCCGCGCGGACTCCGGACCGACCGCTTCGGGGCCGCCCCGCACGAGCGGGTCGGCGCCCACCAGCGCGCCGAACTGCAGTCCGGTCATCTGCTCGATGCGCCCCACCTTCACCTGATACGTCTTGAACCGCCCGAACGCGAACTCCAGCCCCCGGATCATGTCCCGCTGGCTCAGGACGTAGCCCGTCGCCGAGAGCGCGGCCGACGCCCCCTTGCGGATCACCACTACCTTCCAGAATTCGTTCGGCAGCAGCACCCCGCGGTACTCCTTGTCGTCCGGGCCGAACACCGGGCCGGTGAACACGCACACCTTCAGGTCTTCCGCCCCGGCGTTGTCCAGGACGTAGTCCTCCAGTTCGCTCCACTCCCGCTGGTTCAAGTCCTTGTGCTGCGGGCACGCGTTCGTGTAGTGGAACGTGTCGGCGTCGGCCCGGGCGGCCGTGGGCCGCGGCCCCCACACCGGGTCCAGCCGGCGGGTCATGTGCCCCTTGTCCAGGTCGTTGCCCCGGTACACCTCGTTGCCCACCTGGGCCGCCGCCGGGATGCGCGGGTCGAGTAGCCAGTTCGTGTTCTGCCGGGGGATGCGGAGCAACTGCGTCCCGTCGATGTTCACGGCCGAGTAGAACGGCATCCGCCGGCCGGCGTTCATGACCACCGAGAAGTGCGTGTAGGCGAGCACGAACCGGTCGGTCCCGGCCTTCGCGGGGTCCACCACGGCCGCGACCGCGGCGAGGTCGGCGGGCAGCCCCGGCAGCGGCACCTTCGCCCCGCCGCCGAGGAAGTCCGCGGCGTACCCCAAACTCCGGCCCGCGGGCGGGCGCGCGGGCCGGGCTTCCGCGCCGACCGACTCGGGACCGCCGGCGGCCGGTTTCAACAGCCCGATCAGCTCGTCCATCACCGGGTTCTTGTCCGGCTTGCCGTTCGCCCTCTTGCCCTTGCCCTTCCCCACCGATGCGGGATCGGGCGCGGCGACCGCCTCCGGGTGCCCGAGGCTCATGCGGAAGACCACGGGGCGGTGGTCGCTGATGTCGCGGACGTAGTCCGGGAAGGTGCGCTCGGCGGCGACGACGAAGTAGTCCCCGGCCCCGTACCGGGCGGCCAGGTTCGGGGAGACGAAGATGTGGTCGATGAGCGAGCGCGGCCCCTTGATGTAGCTGAACGCCCCGCCGGCCGCGTCCTCGGCGCTGAGCGGCACCATGCCCCCGCCGACCAGCGCGGCGAAGTCGTCGGTCGCGAGGGCGGCGTTGTAGTCCCCGCCGATCACCCAGTCCGGCCCGGCCCCGGCGCCGATCTTCTTCTTCACGGCCGCGGCCAGAATCTTCGACGCCATCTGCCGCCGCAGGCCGCCCTCGTCCTTCGCCTTCAGGTGGAGCGGGACGAGGTAGAACTCGGCCGCCGCGCCGCCCGGAGCCGGGTGCGTGCCCTTGACCTTGAACAGCGCCGGGTAGCGGTCGAACACGCGCCCGTGGACCGCCTCCGGGCCGGGCAGGTCGAGGTCGTCGAACGCCCGGCTGTCCGCCTTCAGCCACGTCTCGATCGGCTCGCCCCACGCCTCGGGTCGGACGTCCACCGTGTTCGCGTTGAAGAGGACCGAGCACGTCTGAAGCCCTTCGGCGGCGTGCGGTTCGGCGTCGAGAACTTTGAAGTCCAGCCCGTAGGTCGTGCGCAGTTCGTCGGCGACCGCGCGGGCGCCCGCGGGCGACGACTCCTCCAGGCACCACACGTCGAGGTTCATCTGGGAGAGCACCTTCGCGACGGCCGCCGCCTTCTGCTCGTACCGGCGGGTCAGCCACTCGACGTTCCAGAACCCGACATCGAGGTCCTGTTCCGTCCCCTTGTAAGTATCGGTGACGGACTCGGCCCCGCCGGCGGCGCCCCCGACCGGGCGGCGGCCGAGTGTGCCGAAGAACCCGAGGCGCTCGTCGGTCCCGCCGAACAGCGCGAGCAACTCGCGGGCGGCGGCCGACCCGTCGCGGGTCAGCCGCTCCAGATCGGCCGCGATGGCCGACAGTTTGATCCCCTCGTTGAGCAACCGGAACCCGGGCACCTGCGAGTCCTGGCTGGCGTGGTGCAGGGCGACGAGTTGCCAGGTGTTGTTGCACACCGACGCCCCGGAACTGCCCGGCTCGGTGTCCGACGTGTAGTGGACCACCACCTCGTCCTGCCACTGCACGGTGTTCTCGCGGATGGCGATCTCCTTCATCCGTCCGTCCGGGTGGCTGACGACGTTCGCCTCCTCCTTCTCGGCGATGCGGAACGCGCCCCGGCTCACCCGCACCGTGCCGAACTCCCGGCCGGGTTCGCCGTCCACCCACACGAACGTGTAGTCGAGGCCGGTGCCGATCGGGCTGGTCAGGAACAGGCGGTCCGGGCGGAGGCGGAACGTCCGGGTCGCCTTGGGGCGGCCGTCGGCCCCGAGTTGGAAGTCGAACACGGCCGACCCGGCGGACGCGACGGCCGGCGCGTTCAGGACGTGGTGGTTGGTGACCAGGACGTTCGGGCCGATGAGGAACCCGGTGCCGCTCCACGACCCGCTGTCCCCCCGGAAATCGACCCCGGAGGCCCGCACCAGACAGGTGCAGCGCGCGGTGGCGACGCCGACTTCGAGGAACACCGCCGGCAGGAAGTCGTTCTTGCCGATCACCACCTCGAACCCGCCGCGGGACGCGCGGGCCGCGTCGAGTTGCTCCGGGGTGAGCGCCCCGCGGAGGAACAGGTCGGCGGCGCGGGCCTTCTGGGCGGTCGTGGCCGGGGCTTCGGCGGGTGCCGCGGCCCCGACGGTTTCGGGGCCGCCGGCGCGGGCGGCAACGGACCCGGCAGCCGCGGGCGGGCGGACGAACGGGACGTTTCGGGCGGACATGGGGCGCTCCGGAGAGGGGCACGGAAGGGACGGGCTTGTTCCGGATAAACGGTGTGCGCATCGTAGAGCGGACACGCCCGCGACGCAATGACCCATTTCGGTCAACGCTTCACATCGCCTTCACGAGCGTTCCAGCCCCGCACGGAACAACGGGACGGTTTCCGGGGTGCGAGATTCTTCTGGCGTCGCCGCGGCCGGGTGATAGCATTTTGGCATCGCCCTAAATACGCCCGGTGCGCTATGAAATTGGAAGGCGGCGAGTTAAAGAAGATCCGCGCAGCCTTAATGGAGGCATTCCCCCCGGACACCGACACGTTCGGGCTGGTCGTGTCGGACGCCGGCGTCGGCCTCAACTTCGCCGGCTACGCCGGGGACTACGAGAACCGCGTCCACAAGTTGCTGATGGACGCGGCCGGGCGGTACGTTCTCCCCGACATTCTCAAGTCCGCCGTCGAGACCGCACCGAAGAACCCGGAACTCACCGAGATCGCCGCGTTCGTCGAGCGGTACTTCGTGTTCCTCCCGCGGTTCCTCCCCGGCACGGACGAGGGGGAGCGGAAGACGGCGCTCGGCGGGGCCGAACTCGTCCTGTTCAAAGAGAGCGGGTTCGAGGGCGTTAAGGCGTGGCTGGAGAAACTCGACCGGTTCCAGCGGTGGGTGTGTCGGATCGAGCCGCAGCCGTGGACCGCCCCGGAGGCGAACCGGGGGTACGGTACGGGGTTCCTGATCGCCCCCGACGTGGTCATCACCAACGACCACGTCGCGAGCGGCTACGAGACGGTGCCGGGGTTCTGGAACGACCCCGCGCGGGCGCGGAACGTGGTGTGCCGGTTCGACTGCAACGCCCCGCTCTGGTCGGCCGCGGACGGCACGCCGCGCGCCCTCGCCGCCGACTATCCGATCCTCCGCAGCCCGCTGGACGAGTTGGATTTCGCCCTGCTCAAACTCGCACCTCTGAAGGAACCCGGCGCGGGGGACGCCGGCCCCGACGGGAAACGGGGCTACGCCACGCCCGTCGGCCACAACTTCAAATCGTCCGAACCGCTGCTCATCCTCCAACACCCGATGGGCGACCCGCTGAAACTGGCGTTCGGGTCGCTGACGCCGGCGGCCGATTGGCCGGCGGACCGGATCGCGTACAAGGTGAACACGGCCGCCGGTTCGTCCGGGTCGCCGTGCGCGACCCAGAAACTGGAAATCGCCGCCCTGCACCACTGGGGCGCGGGCGCTCAGAACAGCGGCGTCCTCTTCTCCGCGATCCTGGCGTTCCTCCGCAAACCGGAACACGCGGAGAAGTTGAGGGCCGCCGGCCTCGGGCACCTGCTCGGCGGTGCCGAAGTCATCGCGGGTTCGGGAGCTACGGAGGTTCCGAAGCACGAGCCGGTGGCGCAGGTCGGCGGCGGGGTAACCGGTTCGCCGCCCCCCCCGCGCCCGGTGACGGACTTGACCGGGCCGCAGAAGCAGGAATTGCGAACGGCCGTCCTCGGCGCGTTCTCCCTGGATGAGCTGATCGAGTGCCTGTCGCTGCGGATGAACCTGGCGGTGCGGAACGTCATCCCGATGGGTGGCGGGAACCTGACGGTCGTCTTCAACCTGCTCGTCTGGCTCATTCAAGAAGGTCGATTCGACGAGTACCTGAGTGCGATCGCGGCCGAAAAACCGAACAACGCGAAACTCCAGAAAGTCGTCTCCGCGATCCGAGCCGCACCGCCTCCAGCGTAACTCGTGCCCGACCGCGGGCGACCGGCGGACGAAAGCGGCGAACGCGACTACTGAGGACGCCATGGCGCTCGCGTTCGCCGACCGGCGGGCCGAACTCCTCACGCCGGCCGCGGACACGAAGCCGTGAAGTCGCCGCACGTCGCTGAAACTCACGTCACTCCGTCGGGGTAGATCACTTCGCCGTGCTACCGTTTCCAGGCAGGCCGTTCGTCGGCCGCTTTCTCGGAGCTACCGTGGACGCACCGATTCCACACGTTCACCGGCGCGGGTTCCTGGCGGCGGGCGGGCTGAGTACGCTCGGCTGGCTCACGCCGCTCGGCACCGCTCTGGCGCGCGCCGCGGAGACGACCCGGCGGCCCGCGAAGTCGGTCGTCGTGCTGTGGATGGGCGGCGGGCCGAGCCAGCTCGAAACCTTCGACCCGAAGCCGGGCACGGACATCGCCGCCGGCACGAAGGCCATCGCCACCGCCGCGAAGGGCGTGCAACTCGCCTCCGGGTTAGAACAACTCGCCGACCAGATGGCGCACGTCTCGCTCGTGCGCTCGCTGTGGAGCAAAGAAGGCGACCACGAGCGCGGCACGTACGCGCTCAAGACCGGCTTCCGCCCGGACCCGACCGTCACGCACCCGTCGCTCGGCGCGATCGTCTGCCACGACCTGCCCGGCACCGGCGTCGATATCCCGCGGCACGTCTCCATCATGCCGAACGAGTGGCCGGCGCGCGGCGGCACGCTCGGCGCGGAGTACGACGCGTTCAAGGTGTTCGACCCGGCGGAGAAGCTCCCGGACGTGACCCCGAACGTGCCCGGCGACCGCTTCGGGCAGCGGCTCGAAGACCTCAAGGTGGTCGAGGACGCGTTCGCGAAGGGCCGCGGCCGGCGCGTCGAAGCGACCGGGCACGGGGACACGATGGCCCGCGCCCGGCGGATGATGTCGTCCGATCAATTAAAGGCGTTCGACGTGTCGCGCGAGTCGGAGGCGGTGCGGAGGGAGTACGGGAACACGCCGTTCGGGCGCGGGTGCCTCGCGGCGCGGCGGTTGCTCGAAGTCGGCGTGCGGTGCGTCGAAGTCACCTTGAGCGGGTGGGACAGCCACGCGAACAACCACGAGATCACCACGCGGCTGAAGGGGACGCTCGACCCGGCGTTCGCGGCGCTGCTCCGCGACCTTCACACGCGTGACACGCTGAAGGACACGGTGGTGCTGTGCGTGGGTGAGTTCGGCCGCACGCCGCAGGTGAACGCGGTCGGCGGGCGCGACCACTGGCCGCACAACTTCACCGCGGCGCTGGCCGGCGGCGGCCTGAAGGGCGGGGTGGTGGTCGGCGAGAGCGACCCGGCCGGCGGGAAGGAGCCGAAGGACAAGCAGGCCGCCGCGAACCTGCACGCGACCGTGCTGAAGGCGCTCGGCATCGACCACGAGAAGACGCTCCGCGGCCCGCTCGGGCGCACGATCCCGCGCAGCGAGGGGAAGCCGATCGAGGCGCTCTTGGGGTGAACGTGTGACAATTGGGTGGCCGGGGCAGAGTCTTCGATGCCCCGGTGC
>JAYUBA010001126.1:0-3969 GCA_043741075.1 Frigoriglobus sp. | reverse complement strand
CGCCGGCCCCAGAGCCACGATTTCCTGCTCCGTCATCGGTTGTCCTCCCCGATGAACAGCTTACGAAACGGCGAGGAACCCGCGCTGTACTGTTAGTGACTTACCGGATGTCGATTGTCGGGAAGAGTTGTTTCGCGAGAACGATACCCAATACGACCGAGAACCAACGAACCAATACGCCCGAATCATGCGGGGACTGTCGGAGACCCCCTCGGATTTTTCACACCCGCGTGCTTGGGATCGGAACCGGTGTACGGGTTGCCTGCGCGTTCGACACACGGACGCGGCCATCGAACTGTACACCGCAACGCCAGCGGGACAGGTCGTTCCTGGGCACAAGCTGCCGCGTCTCGATCCCGAAGGGATCGCGCCGACTCTCCGCGCGGGAAGCGACTCGTCGCACGGTTCCTATACGGCGCCGCGCCCGATCCACCCTCATCGACCCCGGTGCATCACCGCACGCGAAGCTGGTCGGTTACACGGTTTCCCGGACTGGTTCTCGTTTTACCCTCTGAAATGGCACGCTTACCGACAGATCGGAAACGCGGTCTGCCCACCCGTTGCGAAGGCGCTTGGCCTCCAAGTGATGCGCGCGCTCGGATACACCCCTACCAAGCCGAGCCGAGTGATCGAGTTGACCGACGAATTTCGGTTGCCGGACGAGCGCCCGCGGACGCTCCGGCGAATCCCTCAGATCCTCAACTACCCTCCGGTGGTCGCGCATCTGTTCGCCAAAGCGTTCGATGCGACAACGAAGCGCCTGCGCGACTCGCGATTTTCGTTCGCCGACGTGCAGGAGGCAATCGCGAAGACGGGTGTCAACCTGTCGTGGACGCGGGCGGATACGTTTCTGGCCGAAATAGCTCGGAGTCGCAACGTTCGCAGCATTCTCGCAGCCTGCCTCTCACAAGGGTTCTCGATTCGCGAAGTAACTGACGGAACGGCCATTGGCGAGTTTGTCGTTGCGGGCCAGCCTGAAGCCATCGACGAACGCGACTTTCTCCGTGTGAGCAGTCGCGAAATTGGCGGTGCGGTCGCCCTGGGCGTCGATTGCCTAGTCGATCTCAACGAGACGGAGAGTCTCCTCTGCTTGTTGGCGAACCCCGTAGTTCGTGGGGCGTTATGGGGCGAACCCGCAGCCGACATCGAACTGGAACCGCTTCGCGGAGAGAAGGGTACTGTGGCGTACCTTTACCGGCGTCTAGACACCCCCGGATGTGCTGTCGCGTTTGGATTGGGGAACTACCCAAACAGAGTGCGTCTCGCCCGTCTCGCGAAAGCCACCAACCGAGATGAACTCGTCGTCTTTGTTCCCGCGACCAACAAACACGTTCTTGCCGCCCGCTTCGAGAACTGCAAGTCGGCTCCTCGCGAACGGACGCGGGCCGTTTTCGCTGTTGACGGACAAGTTCCCTCACAGAAGCAAGGCAAGCGGAGAACTCGCCGTGACAACCAGCCAACCCTCTTCTGATAAGCCGAAGAAGCAGAACCGCTACAGCGGAATTCTCGTTAGGATTTTCCAATCCCACTACGCGGACGGGATTACGGAGTTCCCGTTTGCACGCACGGAATTGGAGGACGCTGCGAAGGAACTACTGATCGAGTTGCCGAAGAACCTCGGCGATGTCGTTTACAGTTTTCGTTACCGAAACGAGATGCCAGAGGAGATCGCGAAAACGGCCCCGGAAGGGATGGAGTGGATCATTGCCGGCGCCGGGAGGTCGCAGTATCGGATGAAGCTCTCACGGGTGAACCGGATCGTTCCCTCTCCGAACAAATACGAGATCAAGATCCCCGACGCGACTTCGCAAATCGTCGCCGCTCATGCGCTCGGTGACGAACAAGCGCTTTTGGCAAAGGTCCGTTACAACCGACTCGTCGATTTGTTCCTTCGCGTCACGGCCTACTCGCTCCAGAACCACCTCCGAACGACCGTCCCGGATGTCGGCCAGATCGAGACGGACGAGATTTACGTCGCGGTGCGGAACACGGGTCAGCAGTTCGTCGTTCCGGTACAAGCGAAAGGCGGGTCCGATCAAATTGGCGCGGTTCAGGTCGAACAGGATTTGGCGTTGTGTCGCGACAAGTTTCCGACGTTGACGCCGCGCCTCGTGGCGGTTCAGTTCAAGAAGGACGCGACCGGTGAGGTCATCGTCATGTTTGAACTCGTCTTCGCAAACGACGAGATCAAGGTTCTCGACGAGAAGCATTATCGCCTCGTGTCCGCCGATCAAATCACCGGCGACGATCTTCAAACCATGTCGAAAGCCGACTGAAACGCCCACCAGTTCGGGGGCGCTGTTTCGCGGCCTTTGCCTTACCGCACCTTCGCCTTGAACTTCACCGTGCCGCTCTGGCCGGGCAGGATCGTGCCGGGCAGCTCCCAACGCACCACCACCGAACCTACCTCGTTCTCCACCGTCGTGAAGTTCGACGCCCGGTCGCTCGCCGCCGAACCCGCCACGTACTCCAGACGCCCGCTCAGGCTGTCGCTCACCACCAGGTCGTCCACCGCCTTGCTCCCGGTGTTCGCGTACCGGATGGTGATGGTCACGATCTCGCCCGGCTCCTTCGGACCCGGCGGGTCCACGCTCTTCGTCACCGTCAGCGGGCACAGCGTCGGGTACGCGGTCAGTTGCTCCGGCTCCACCAGCGCGCCCGTTACCTTCACGCCTTCAACTTGACCGACCACCAGGGGCCGCGCGCTGCCGATGAAGAACGACAGGCCCACCTTGCCCACGAACGCCGACGGCCGCACCTTCCCCTCGATCCCGGTCGGCCGCGTCAGGGCGATGTCCACCATCGCCGCGTGCCGGTCCCTGAAGAACGCGGTGCTCGTCGCCCCGACGTTCGCCGCCAGCGCCTGCTTGTAGTCGAACCCGCCCGGCACGATCTCGACGCGGCGGATCATGTACCGCGGCGAGCAGATGCACACCACGTTCGAGGTCGTCACCTTCCGCTTACCGCCCATCGTAAACTCGACGCCCACGTCGGTCGGGTTCAGCCCGCCGAGCGCGCCGTTCGGGCCGATGCCGAGCGGGTCCCCTTTGTCCCCGCCGTCCACGAAGCACTCCTCCTTCGGCCCCTTCGGACCGAGGATTGGGTCGTACATCGGCTGTGCGAAGAACGGGAACACCGGCGGCGCGAGCGGGGACTTCAGGTACTTCTCGCCCGGAAGCAGGATGGTGCCGTCGATGGCGTACGGGCGGAGTTGCGCGGCGGTCGGCGTCAGGTTGCCGACGCGGACGACCGCCATGAGCCGGCCGTTGGCGAGGGCGGTCTTCACCGCGGCCTCGTCGGTGCCGTCGGGCATCTCCACGGGCGCGTCGCGACCCACTTCCGCCGCCAGCGCCTTCTCCGGGTCTTCCAGGTAGAGAACCTTCGTGATTACCACGCCCTTGAGCACCTTCTCGATGTCCGCTTGCGAGAAGGTGAGCGGGAGCGGGTAGTCCATGTACTTCATGCCCGGCCGCGGGACGAGCGTGCCGCGAACCTCCACTTCCGGGTAGATCGCCGTGCCGGGGTGGTAGGGCAGGTTCGACAACTCGAAGCGGTACACGTAGCCGGGGCGCAGGCCCATGACCGCGGGCGCGTCGTAGATGCGGCTCAGCGCCGAGCCGGGGTACGCGGTGACGCGCACGTCCTTCGGCACGATGAACTTCGCGGCCACGAGCGGGGCCGGGATCGGCAGGCCGTTGCCCGGTTGAAGCGCGAACAGGTCCGCGGCGGAGCGGGGCGCGCCCAGCGGCGTCGCGCCGGGCTGCCGCGCACCGTACCCGGCGACGGCACCGGGCGCGCCGCTCGTAGGGACCGGCGGCGCGCCCGGCTGGGCCGGGGCTACGGACTGACCGACCGCCAGCGCGCCGAGCAGGGTGAACGTTCTCGCCTTCATGACGGACCTCGTCCGGTTCCGGCTAGCAGAAAGCCCACGGAGGCCGTCCGTGGGCAGGAGTCTTCTTGTGGTGTGGG
>JAYUBA010001125.1:0-3970 GCA_043741075.1 Frigoriglobus sp. | reverse complement strand
CCCGCTTGACCGTTCGCAAAACTTGCCAGGTGAAGTGGGCTGTGGGGCGAACCGGCACGGGAATCCTCGCTTCGGGCGACGCGGGTGTGGTGTCATCTGGCGTATTCAAGAATTGGGAGAAGTCTACTCCAACGACCGGACGACTGCAACGGCCTACCGCGCCATCGGCCGGCTGGCGTTGCGTGCCGGGCCGGGATGCGGTCGAATGGGCGGGCGCCACCGACCCGGACGAGGACGTTCCGTGATTAGCCGTCGCACGTTCATCCGCCGGACCGCCGCCGGGCTGGTCGGGATTTCGCTTGACGCTCCCGCACGGCCCGCGTCTACTGACTTCGACCTTCCCTCTCAGCCCGAGGCCGTTCGATGTCGCTCCGCACCGCACTCTCGCGGCAACTGCTGCTCGCCGCTCTGGTCGCCGCGTGCCTGGCCCACACCACACGCGCCGGCGAGGTGAAGATTCCGACGGCCGAGGGTGCCGTGGTCACGCCCGACACGAAGACCGTCGTCCTCGCACTCCCGGGCGAAGGCGCGCTGCTGTACTACAGCGCCGAGACGGAAAAAGAGGTCAAGAAGGTCGAACTGGACTTCAAGCCGCTCGCGCTGGCGGTACAGGGGAAACTGCTGTTCGCCAGCACCAAGGGGGCGGCCACGGTTCACGTGCTCGACCTGGACAGCGGCAAGGAGAAGAAGGAGATCAAGATCCCCGGCGAGCCGATCCTGAACCTTGCGTGTCACCCGACCAAGGGAATGCTGTACGCCACCAACTCGTCGGACGAGGTGTACGCGATCGACATCGAGAAGGGGAAGGCGACCAAGACGAAGGCCCGCGGGCAGATGATCGTGGTGGACCAGAAGGACGGGAAGTTCGTGTACACCGGCATCCAGAAGTCGATCCGCGACCAACTGTACGTCGAAGTGGGGCCGGATCGGACCGCAAAGATCTCGCTGGACCTCGTGGACGCGCGGGCGCTGATTCTGAAGTTCGCCGTCGACGGGGCGGCGCTGAAGTTGGCCGCGGTGCAGGACAACGCGGCGCTCAACGGCAAGGCGCTGGCGCTGAGCGCCGACGGCAAGCGGATCGCGATGGCCGGCGGCGGCGGGTGGGTGTCGAGAACCAAAGAGAAGTTCAACTACGGGGTGGCCGTGTTCGAGACGGCGGACCTCAAGACGATGGCCGGCGAGGTGGAGTGCGGCGCGTACCCGAACTCGGTGTCGTTCCACCCGGTTCTGAACCTGGGGACGGTGACCAAGCGGGGCAACGACCTGATCGTGTTCAACGGCAAGTCGCTGGCAAAGAAGGGGTCGTTCAAGGCGCCGGGCGGCGAGCCGGGGCTGGTGCTGTACGCGGCCGGCGGGACGAAGGCGGTGCAGCTCGTCGGAACCGGCACCGAGTCGATCCTCAGTTTCCACGCGCTGGAGCTGAGCGACGCGGACAAGGACGCGCTGAAGGCCGCGTACCCGAAGAAGTAGGCGACCGCGAGCCGGGGAACAGCCCGGTTCCCCGACTCGCGGACGTTCCGTTCACGCAATGATCTCCTTGATGACGCTGCCGTGATCCACGTCCAGCCGCTTGCGGCCGGGGATTTCGAGCTTGCGCGAGTCGAGGCCGAGTTGGTGCAGGATGGTCGCGTGGACGTCGGTCACGTAGTGCCGGTTCTCGACCGCGTGGAAGCCGATCTCGTCCGTCGCGCCGTGGACGATGCCGCCCTTCAGCCCGCCGCCGGCCATCCACACCGAGAAGCCGTAGATGTGGTGGTCGCGGCCGTCACTCCCTTGCGTGCCCGGCGTGCGGCCGAACTCGGTGCAGAACACCACGATCGTATCCTTCAGCAGCCCGGTGCGCTTCAGGTCTTTGAGCAACCCGCCGATCGGCTGATCGACGGCGAGGCAGTTCTTCGCGTGGTTCGCCTTCAGCCCGCCGTGCGCGTCCCACACGCCCGCGCCGCCGGCCCCGTGCTGAATTTGGATGAAGCGCACCCCGCGTTCCACCAGCCGGCGCGAGGCGAGCAGTTGCATCCCGAACGCCTTCGATTCGGGCCGGTCGATGCCGTAGAGCTTCTTCGTCTCCTCCGTCTCCTTTGCAAAGTCGAGCAACTCCGGCAGCGACTTCTGCATGCGGAACGCGAGTTCGTAACTCTTGATGCGCGCGTCGAGCGCCGCGTCGTTGGGGTAGTCGTTGGCGCGGAGCTTGTTCAGCTTGCCGGACAACTCGAAGCCGAGCTTCTGCTCCGCGGGGGTGACCGGCACTTCCGGCTTGCCGTAATCGAGCGGGTTCGCGGGATCGACGCGCATCGGCACCGCGTCGTGCGCCGGGCCGAGGTAGTGCCCGTCCTTGATGTTCCAGTACTCGCGGAAGCCCATGCTAATGAACTGCGGCAGGTTCTCGTTGAGCGTGCCGAGGCCGTAGTGCGCCCACGCGCCGAGCGTCGGGTACTCGCCGTCGAGCATGTGCCGGCCGGTGTGGAACTGCGTCTGCGCGCCGTGGTTATCGTCGGTCGTCCACATCGACCGGATCAGCGCGATGTCGTCGATGCACGCGCCGGTATGCGGCAGCCAGTCGCTCACCTCGATGCCGCTCTTGCCGTACTTCTTGAAGCCGACTTGCAGCGGGTAGAGTTTGTTCCGCTGCTGGCCGTTGGCGTCGTTGACGACGGTGACGCGTGCGAGCGAGAGCTTCTCCTTGCTCTGCGCGTCGGGCACCGGTGACTCCGCGATGGTCTTCCCCGCGAACTTCGTGAGCGCGGGCTTCGGGTCGAACGTCTCGACGTGCGAGACGCCGCCGTTCATGAACAGCCAGATGACGCTCTTGGCTTTCGGGGCGTGGTGCGGCTTGCCGTCGGGCGGTGCCCACTTGCCCGGTTCGGCGGCGTAGCCGTCCTTGTGGAGCATGGCGGCGAGCGCGAGGCCGGAAAAGCCGCGGAACGAATCGGAGAGGAACGAGCGGCGGTTCATGATATCACCAACAGGATTCAGAATTCGCGAGCCGCAAAGAAGCTGAACGCCGACGCCAAGACGATAAATTCCACGATCCGAGACTCGCGAGGGTCGGCCATCTCGAACTCGATCCGCACCGCGTCGATGTAGCCCTGCTGGTTTGTCATGGCCCAAGCCCAAGGCGCATGACCGCGAACGCAATCCGACCAAGCCTGCTGCCCCGACACATCGACCCAAACGCCATCGTCATCGATTTCAACCGGGCCGCATTCGGCGGTCACCGTGTCGTCGTCCGAAACGGTAATGAAGGTAACCGCGCCTTCCCCGAAGCGAAACCGGACCGCGATGACGAACTTCGGACCACCCTGGAAGCGAAACACATCGACGCCGACAAGTGGGCCACCTTCGCAAACGCGATCCAGCGCCTCCTGCAATTCGTTGGTCACGATTTCACCTCACCGTGACGAAATCATTGTGGTTGATGAGTGCCTGCACCACTTGCAACCGCACGCGTTTCGTCTGGTCCGGTCTCTTCAAGTCCTTCAGCGCCAGGCGCAATTCCGCAATCGCTTCGAGGCACGTTTTGAGTTCGTCCTTCGTGGGCGACGTGCCCAGCACCACCTCGAATGCGGCGGTCACGAACGTCGCGTCGTCCGCGAGGCCGAGCTTCGCGTTGAGGCGGTCGTTGATCTTCGCGGCGGCCGTCTGCGCGAGGCGGCTGTTCCACAGCGCGAGAGCCTGCTGCGGCACGATGCTCTCGCTGCGCCGGTAGCACTCCAGCACGTTCGCGTTGTCGAAGGTGTCGAGTAGTTTGTTGTGTTCGTTGTGCGAATGGAAGAAGTACAGCGACCGGCGGCGGGAGGCGTCCTGCATCGCGACGGGAACCGGCGGCCCGCCCGTCGTGAGGTCGAGGTCGGACGCCAGGTGAAGCAGGCTGTCGCGGATGGCGTTGGCGTCCATCCGCGTCGCGTTCATCCGCCACAGGTAGCGGTTCTCCGGGTCGATCTTCACGCTCGCTTCCGCATTTAGGCCGGAC
>JAYUBA010001124.1:0-3973 GCA_043741075.1 Frigoriglobus sp. | reverse complement strand
GCAGTTGATCCGGCTTAAGCTTCACGCCGTCAAAGAGTTCGGTGTACTGGAGCGCGGCGGCCAGCCCCTTCTCGCGCACGTCGGTGCAGATGCGCTCGACCGCCCGCGCCGGCGGCAGGAGTTCGCCGAACACCGCCTGCGTCTTCTTCCTGCTGGCGGCCGACACCACCTCGGCGTCGGTGTGGAACTGGTCGCGGAGTTTGACGATCTGGGCCGCGGCGTTGGACGCTGTGAGATCGATCCGCCGCAGCTTGAGAGCCGGCATCTGGTGAACCTCGCGGGCAGTCGCGGAGAGACGGACGCCCGTCGGGATTGGGACTTCGCTACTTTGCCTGACCCGCACAAGTTGCGCGCCGGGTAAATGTTCCCATCGTTATACGGCCGCTGCCACCGCGATGCAAGGAACCGCACACGATCACTCCATCGGTGCGAACGCAAGTTGTTCGGGGTATGCGGATTGTGCCGCAAACTCCCTGCGATGTTCGCAGCACAATTCTCCCGGCAGGTGGGCTTTGGATATAAACCCCTGATTTCGGACGAAACAGGGCCGAAAAGCCTTTGAATCGCCTGCCATTCTGACGTTTATGGGCAAAGCCCGGCAGGTGCTTGAACCAAACACCTTCAGAAATTAATTAGAGTTTTGAGCGTCGTCCGCCACTCCGTGGCTTTGCAGCAAGAGAAGCATCAACTGCTTTTGTATAAAAGCATACCAGTGTTTCCCATTCCCCATTCTCCCATTAGTGGGATATCCCATTGCACTCTTCGCCGAGTCGGGTAGAATAGAGAGTATCCTCGTGTGCGGGACCGAGCGCCACTCGCTATGAGACGCTTGTCGGAACTTCGTCACTCGAATAACTCAAAGGTGTGGTGTTATGGCGCTGGCAACTCGGAAAGTCGATGATCGCTCCCGCGTCGTCCTCCCCGAGGTGTTCGCGGGCAGAACGGTACTCGTCGAAATAGTCGGAGCCGACGAGGTTCGGATCCGGCTCAAGAAGGAGCCTCGTCGGCGACCTTCGTTGTCGGAGTTGGTTTCTCTCATCACCGACCAGAATCGACATGCCCTGATCGATCTCGGTCCACCAGCCGGAGCAGAAGTCCCATGAGTCGTACCGCGACGAACTACGTCCCCGCCCGCGGGGATGTGGTCAAGTTGTCCCTTGACCCGACCCGGGGGCACGAACAGGCAGGCTCCCGGCCCGTTCTGATTCTTTCTCCCGAAGAATATAACCGCCGCACGGGCCTGGCACTCGTCTGTCCGATCACCAACCATGGGAAAGGGTACCCGTTCGAAATACCCATACCTGACGGTTTAGAGGTCACCGGGTTCATCCTCTGTGACCAGATACGGTGCATCGACTGGGGCGTGCGCCAGGCGAGACTTTTCGCGGCCCTGCCCCCGGCCCTCGTTAGCGAGGTAACGAGCCGTATTTTGCCCCTGATCGACCCCGATGAGGAATACGGGCCGGGCGAGCCGCCCGGAGGATGATCTGACGGCTCACACAACCCGCGGACGACCGCGGGTTGTGTTTTTTTGGTGACGAGTGGGACATCGACCCGCACGGCTTGCCACGCCGATGATGAAAATCGGGTAAAGTCGTCTGACCCGCTTGCGTTCGGCGGCGCGCGACGGTCTACTGGTGAACGTCCCATCTGACCGGATCGCCCCCGTCGATACATGGATCGTCGCTCACAGCCGCGGAGGCGGCCAATGACCGTGGCACCCGACTTCTTCGAGACCGAACCGCGGAACTGGCGCGCCCGGCTGGCCGTCAGCGTCGAGGTGATGCGCGAACTCAGCCGGTCCACCGACCCGCAAGAGATGTACGCGGTCTTCGCCCGCCGCATGGCGCAACTGTTCCCGGTGAGCCGGCACATCACCGTGTCGCGCCGCGGGCTGCGGCACCCGGACTACCGCGTCGCCCGGTTCAGCATGTGGAAGGATCCGGTGAACCCGTGGAAGGAGGCGCACCGGCTCCCGATCCACCACGGCGGGCTGCTCGCGGAGTTGCTCTACGGCGACCAGCCGCGCATCATCGACAACCTGACGGTGGACCCCGACGACCCGGCCGCGGAGTACCTCGCGGGCCAGCGGTCGCTGCTCGCCATCCCGCACTTCGAGAGCGGCGTCGCGCAGAACATGGTCGTCGTCACCCGCGAGGACACCGAGTCGTTCCCGCGCGAGCGCGTCGCCGACCTCGTACTGCTCAGCAACCTCTTCGCGCGGGCGGTACAAACCGTCGTGCTGTCGCAAGCGGTGAAGGAGGCGTTCGACGGCCTGGACTACGAACTCCGCTCGATCGCGGAGATTCAGAAGTCGCTCCTCCCGGCCGAAAAACCGAAGGTGCCGGGGTTAGATGTCGCCGTCCACTACCAGACCGCGAAGCGGGCCGGCGGCGACTACTACGACTTCTTCCCGCTGCCCAACGACCGGCTCGGCGTGCTGATCGCCGACGCCAGCGGCCACGGCGCGCCGGCCGCGGTGCTGATGGCGGTGGCGCACAGCATCGCGCACACGCGGCCCGAACCGCCGCAGCGGCCGGGCGAGTTCCTCACCTACATCAACGCCCACCTGACGCGCCGCTACACGCGGCCCACGGGCAGCTTCATGACCGCGTTCTACGCGGTGTTCGACCCCACGAACGGCACGCTCAGTTACGCGAGCGCCGGCCACAACCCGCCGCGGTTGCTCCGCTGCGCCGACGGCTTCAAGCTCGCGCTGAACCGCGCGCAGAAGCTGCCGCTCGGCATCAAGCCGGACGAAGTGTACCTCGAACAGACGCTGCCGCTGTTGCCGGGCGATCAAGTGGTGCTGTTCACCGACGGTGTGATCGAGGCGGTGAACACGGACGGCGACATGTTCGGCTCCGCCCGCATCGACGAGGAACTCGCGATCTGCCTCCCGACGGCCGGCGCGCTTCTGCGCGCCATCCTCGCGTCGCACGGGCTGTTCACGGCCGGCACCGTTGCCGCCGACGACCGCACACTCGTCGTGGTGAAGCGGGTGTGACACCTCGCCCGCGAAGCCGCGAGCGGCGCGGAAGCCGCTCGCGGCTTCGCGGGCGAATGCTCGCCAAGAATCCCCATTGCTCTTACAATTCGCACGTCGGTCCCGCCTCGACCTTTCCCACGCGGAGTACACCCATGCGAAGGTTCACGTTCCTGCTCGCCGTCGCCGCGCTCGTCGCGCTCGGCTCGACTTCACGCGTCACAGCGGCCGACCCGCCGAAGAACAAGCGGCTGCTGCTCGTCACCCACAGCGCCGGCTTCGTTCACGATTCCGTCGTCGTGGCGGAAGAGGTTCTCAAGGACATCGGCCCCAAGAACGGCTTCGACGTGACCTGCTACCGCTACACCGCCGACCCGGCCATCGGACTGGGTGGCAGCGGCAAGACCCCGTTCGAGAAGTACCAGGAGGACTTCCGCCGCTCGACGAAAGTGCCGGTCGAGAAGGAACACTGCGGGCGCGTCAACAAGGAGACGCTGAAGAACTTCGACATCGTGCTGTTCTTCACGACCGGCAACCCGCTGACGAAGGACGAGTTGGCCGACCTCGAAGACTGGGTGAAGGCGGGCGGGGCGTTCGCCGGCACGCACTGCGCCACCGACACCCTCTACAAAACCACCTACGGGGCGCTCGTCGGCGGGTACTTCGACGGGCACCCGTGGCACCAGAAGATCAAGTTGAAGGTCGAAGACCCGAAGCACCCGGCCGCGGCGGGATTCCAGAACGGCGACGAGATCACGGACGAAATTTACCAGTTCATGGACAGCCCCTACAGCCGGGAGAAGCTGCACATCATCCTGAGCGTCGATAACGCGTCGATCGACGTGACCAAGGGGAAGCGCAAGGACATGGACTACGCGATCGCGTGGGGCCAGGAGTTCGGCAAGGGGAAGAGCTTCTACACGTCGCTCGGCCACCGCAAGGAGGTGTGGAAGGACGAGCGGTTCCAGAAGCACCTGGTCGGCGGGC
>JAYUBA010001123.1:0-12579 GCA_043741075.1 Frigoriglobus sp. | reverse complement strand
GAGAGGGCAAAAACAATCCAGACTCGCACGAGGCACCCATGCGCACGCTGCTGTTCACTGCATTCACGCTTGTCGCGACTTCCGCAGCGGCCGACGACAAGCCCGCGAAGGTCGAGCGCATCACCTACCGCGCACTGGGGCTGTTCGCCCCGGACCGCGAGAAGGATTTGCGCGCCGCGTTCGAGGAGTTGCCCGACTTCAAACTGATCGCGGTCAACTTCGACGACGCCGAGATCACGGTCGAGTTCGCGCCGGCCACGCTGTTCCCCGGCCAGAAGCCGGAGCGCGTCGCGGAGTTGGTCAACGACAAGGTTCGCGCGGCCACGCACGGCACGTTCGGCGTGAAGCCGCGCCGCACGGTCGCGCGCGACAAGCTTCAGCAGGTGGTGATTCCGGCGGCGGGTCTCGACTGCAAGGCGTGCTGCCTCGCGGCCTACGAGGCCGTCGCCGGCATCGACGGGGTGGAGCAAGCGACGGCGAGCTTCAAAGACGGACGCGTGACGGCCCTCATCGACCCGACCAAGACCGACAAATCCAAGCTCGAAGAAGCGCTCCGCAAGGGCTTTGCCCATAAACGTCAGAATGGCAGGCGATTCAAAGGCTTTTCGGCCCTGTTTCGTCCGAAATCAGGGGTTTATATCCAAAGCCCTCCGCAAGAAGGGCGTGGACCTGGGAAAACTGGGCAAGCCCTGAGCGCGGGCGGCGCGCGAACGAACCCGGCGCGATTCGGCGCGCCGGGAGCGATTGTCACCTCTGATACACCAACAGCTTAGTAGGGGCGCGACGAGCCGCCGCGGTTGCCGCCGCTCCGGGCACCGGACGGGGCGTCCGTCCGCGGCCGGTCCTCGCGCGGCTTGGCCTCGTTCACCGTCAGGTTCCGGTTCCCGAACCGCGCCTGGTTCAACCCCTGGATCGCCTCCTCGGCACCCTCGGCGAGTTCGACGAACCCGAAGCCGCGGCTCGCGCCGGTCTCGCGGTCGGTCGCGATGGTCGCGCTCAGCACCCGCCCGAAGGCGGAGAACGCCTCCCGCAGTTCGTCGGCGGTCGCGTCGTAGGGCAGGTTGCCGACGTACAGTTTCTTGGTCAAAAGGCACTCACCTTGTGGTCGAGGACTGGGAAACGGTGCGGCCGAAGTGGCCGCGACCGGATGAGGAACCGGCGAACCGCGACGCCACGAACGCGTCGGAGTTCGGCGGGCGGATCGCGAGGCACGATCTTGGGGGCCGTGAGACGGGACTCAGAGCGACGGGGCCAAGAGCGGTCGGGGCGACGGAGCGGAAACAGAGGGACTTCTCCTGACGGGCGGAACGCCCCGCGCGGATCATAGCGACACCGGTACACGGCGCGAACCCCATTCACCGGTCGGGGGGCGGGCGCGCAACGACCACACGAACGGCTCACGGGGCGGGCGGCACCGCCGGGAGCGGCTCGGCGACCTTCGCGGTCTTCACGACCTTCTTACCGGAGCGCCGGCCGTAGTCGTCGCCGGCCGTTCCGCGGGCCAGTTTCTCGGCCTCCTGCTCGGTCCGGATGCCGGTGTGCAGGAGGGTGTGGAAGCCGGGCCGCGCGAGTTCGAGCGCGTCCCACTCGGCCTGTTCGCACACCACGTTCCCGCCGATCGCCTGCTTGGGCAGCGTCATCCGGTACACGACCCACGCCACGCATATGTCGGTCCGCCTCATCGGTCCCCCCTGGTCGGATTGTCCGGGCCAACTCCATTATACCCGCGACCCGACCGGGCCGCGCCATGCATTCCCCGGTCCGGGCGCGGAATCGGCGTCCGGCGGGCGGACAACCGCCGGTCGGGCGCGGCGGTCCGGATGCGCCGCCTGCCGGACCCGTCCCGCCTCTTTCTCCCACGTCTCGCGGTCAACTCGGTCAACCGCGCCGGCCGATAACGCCGGTAGAACCCACCACGTCCCTCTTCACGAAGGCAGGCCCGCCGTGTCCCAGATGAGCGAGCGCACCGCCGAGCAACTCGCCCCCGCACAGGCCGCCGAACTGGCCGCCGTGATCGACGCGCAGGCCCGGTGGGAGAACATGCGGTGCGACCCGCCGCACGCGGGCGACAACTCCTCGGCCGCGCTCCAGGGCCGGCAGAAGGCGTACGACGCGTTCCGCACCCGGCTCGCGGCGTACACGGCGAAATACCGCGCCGCCCAGGTGCCCGAACCGACGCTGAACACGCCGGAGCGGGTCGCGGTGTGGTGCCGCGCGGTCCGGGCGGTGTTGCTCCGTGCGGAACCCGCCGCGGGCGCTCATCCGGCTCACGTCGTGGCGAAGGCGTACCGACTGGCCGAGCGGATCGCGGCCCGGATGGGGAACGCCGCCCCCGGTCGCGCGGCACCCGCGGACGAGATGGCCGGCGCGGTTCGGGCACTCGACGCGGTGATCGCGTGGTGCGACGTACTGGCCGTCCCGGCCCAACTCACGCACAAGCCGGCCCTGCACGTCCCCGGGCCGCTGGACAAGGTCGCGTGACCGGACCCGCCGTGAACGAGCAAGCCCCGGCGGACATCGCCGGGGCCGTGAAGTTATTACGCGTCGAGCCTGTTCGATCAGTAGCGGCGGCCACCACCGCCGCCGCCCCCACCGCCGCCGCCGTATCCACCACCACCGCCGCCGCCGCCCCCGCCGGACCGGCTCTCCTTCGGCTTGGCCTCGTTGACCGTCAGCGCGCGGCCGTCGCTCATCTGGCCGTTCATCCCGGCGATCGCGGCCTGAGCTTCCTGATCGGAGCCCATCTCCACGAACCCGAAGCCCTTCGACCGGCCGGTGTCGCGGTCGGTGATGACCTGCGCCGTCTGCACGCTCCCGTACGGGCCGAACATGGTCCGCAACTGATCGTCCGTCACGCCGTAGCCGAGGTTCCCGACGTACAACTTCTTACCCACGATCTCACCTTGCTGGGCCGTTGGCCCGGAAGCGGACTGCACGTGGCCCGAGTGGCCCCGTGCCGGCGGGAGCGGACGATCCCGGCGCGCCCTATAGTTAGGGGGCGGGTCGGGCCTCTGCGGCAGCAACGGTTTAACGATCTTGGGCCGTGAGGTGTGAACTCAGAGGGGAAACCAAGAGCCGTCAAATCGAAGCGCGGAAGTGGCGTCATCTCCTGCCGGGCGGAAAACCCACCAGTGGGATCATACCCGCTGCGACCGCCGCCGGGTACACCAATCCGAATATTCGCATCAAGTGGGGAGAAAGTACGCCCGCCGCGGGTTCTTAGCAGTTCCCGGCGGCCGGTCGGTTTTCGGAGCCGAGCGGGAGTTCGAGCCGGCAACAGCCGAGGTTCAGCACGTCGCCGGGCACGCCGGCTTCGACCACGTCCTCCAGAACCCCCGCGCGCAGCGCGTACCAGACGAACCGCCCCTTCTTCGTGCCGACGATCAGCCGCGACATCTTCAGCACGGTGAGGTGGTGCGACACGTTCACCGCCTTGATCGCGAGCATCGCCACGATCTCGGTGACGGTGTGCGGCCCGTCGGCGAGGAAGCGGACGATCTTCAGCCGCTCCGGGGCCGCGAGCGCGGCGAGCAGTTCGGCGCACCGCTTCGGGTTCAGGGGGTCTTTCTTCGCCACGGGGCGTCCTCGCATCGGGACAGGTGTTCGCATTATCCCCGGCCGGCTCACGGACGCCAAGCCCGACCCCCGACGGAGAATTCGGTTGCTACCGGCCGGCCGGCTTGTAACATCTTAACTCAAGGGCAGGTATCAAGACGGTAACGCCCGTCCCTCACGACCGAGAGCCGCCATGAAACGTCGCGGGTTTACCCTCATCGAGCTGCTGGTGGTGATCGCGATCATCGCGGTCCTGATCGGCCTACTTCTACCCGCCGTGCAGAAGGTGCGGGAGGCCGCCGCCCGCATGAGCTGCCAGAACAACATGAAGCAGCTCGGCCTCGCGTGCCACAACTTCGAGGGGGCGCTGGGAAAGTTGCCGGCGGGGTGGCTGGGCAACAGCGGGCTGCCAGCGTACACGGGCTACCCCGACTACTTTTTCAGTTGGAGCGTCCTCGCCCAGATGAACCCGTACCTGGAGCAGACGGCCATCTACAACGCGATGGACCTGAAGCAGCCGATCTACGCGCCGCCCACCTACGCCGTCACCGCCGCCAACACGTTCGCCGTCCAGCAGGTGGTGAAGATATTCCTGTGTCCGAGCGACCTGGGCAAGCCGGTGTCGGTGGCCTACGGCGAGCCGGTGATCGGCCCCACCAACTACGCCGCCAGCCTCGGCAGTGGGACGACCAACGGCGGCGCGCCATTCGGCTCGCCGCTGAACGCCGACGGCATGTTCATGGGCGTGCGGCCGTTGCGGTTCACGGACATTTCCGACGGGCTGAGCAACACCGCCTGCATGTCGGAAAGCGTACTCGGCGAAGGGCCGGAAGCGGCGGGGGGCGCCGCTCCGGGCGGCCCGCTGACCGTGTACGGCTACATCGGCTACACCGGCGCGGCCATCAACGACGCCAACTGCGCGTCCCCGCCGACGTGGAACGGCAACAACCGGCGCGGCTTCATGTGGGCCTCCGGCGAGATCCGCTGCGCCACGTACAACCACTACTACACGCCCAACTCGAAGAAGTACGACTGCGTCAACAACGACCCGGCCGCCGGGTACACCGCGTCCGGCTTCCGCGGGGCCAGGAGCCGGCACTCCGGCGGCGTCAACCTGCTGCTCGGCGACGGGTCGGTGCGGTTCGTCAGCGACTCCGTGACCTCCACGACCTGGAGCGCGTTGGGCACGCGGGCCGGCGGCGAAGTCATCGGCGGGAACTTCTGATGTCCGTCCTCCCCGCCCCCACAGTGCATGTCGCGAGTCGTCCCTTGCTGTCCGCTTCCACCGCCGCGGCGGTCGGGGTGGCGGCGGCGGCGATGGTCGCCACCCTGCCCGGCCGCACGCACGGGCTGGGCCTCATCACCGAACCGCTGCTCGCGGAGTTGGCGCTGGACCGCGTGTCGTTCGCGGCGCTCAACTTCTGGGCCACGCTGGTCGGGGCCGCGTTCTGCATCCCGGTCGGCTGGGCGCTCGACCGCTTCGGCGTGCGGACCGTACTGGCCGCGGTACTGCTCGCGCTCGGCGCGGTGGTGCTCGCCATGACCGGCGTCGCGGCGGGCGGGCGGGCGGCGGAACTGGCCGCGCCGGACGTGTTCTTCGCCGGCCGCGTCGAGTGGGCCGCTGTCCCGCTCGACCTCTTTTTGCTGGTGTTGCTCACCCGCGGCCTGGGGCAGAGCGCGTTGTCGGTCGTCAGCCTGGCTCTAGTTGGGAAGGTCGCGGGGGCGAAGCCGGGCGCGGTCATCGGCGTCTACTCATTCCTCGTCGCGATCGGCTTCATGGCCGCGTTCATGGGCATCAAAGCCGCGTTCGAGGTGCTGCACGCCGACTGGCGCACGCTCTGGGGCGGGCTGGGCTGGGCACTGCTCGCGTTCGGGGTGCTGGCACTCGTTTTCGTGCGCGAACCGAAGTCGTCCCTTGAAGGACCGACAGGGGCGGATGAACCGCCGACCGCGGGCGAGAGGAGTTACACGCTCGGCGGCGCGCTCCTCACGCCCGGCTTCTGGGTGTTCGGCCTCGCCACTTCGTTCTACGGAATGGTCGCGGCCGGCACGTCGCTATTCAACGAGTCGCTGCTGGCCGAACGCGGGTTCGACCGCGGCGTGTTCCTGACGATCACCATCGTCACGCCGCTCATCGGGCTGGCCGCGAATCTCGCCGCCGGGTGGCTCGCCACGAAGGTCCGGCTGGGCGTGCTGCTGGCCGCGTCGCTCGTGCTCCAGGCGGCGGCGCTGGCGTGCTTCCCCCATGTGTCCACGCTCGCGCAGGTGTACGCCTACGCCGCGGCAATGGGCGTCGCGGGCGGGGTGCTCACGGTCGTGTTCTTCACCGTCTGGCGGCAGGCGTTCGGCCCGGCCCACTTGGGGCAGGTGCAAGGCGCGGCGCAGTTGCTCACGGTTCTCGCATCCGCGGCCGGGCCACTGGTGCTGGCGGCCGGACACCGCGCGGCCGGTTCCTACGCCCCTGTGTTTCAGAACCTCGCCGTGGTGGCCGCGGCGTTCGCGGTCGCCGCGTGGCTGGTGCCGTTGCCCAGTTCGTCCGACCCCGCGCGAGAGGATGAAGCCGCATGGTAACCATTACCGAGCCTGTCGCAACCACGACCGACCTGCGCACGGCATTCGACCGGGACGGCTTCGTCGTGGTCCGCTCGCTCTACACGCCCGACGAAATGACGGCCGCGTCTGCTGAGGCCGGGAGGCTCTTGACGGAGTACGATCACCTGAAGTCGGTGAAGAACCTCCGCTGTCGGTGGCAGAACAACGCGTTCACCGGCGAATGCACCTTCGAGACGTTCGACCCGGTAATCGACCTCGCGCCCGTTTGCGAACGGCTCGCCCGGCACCCGCGACTGCTCGCCCTGCTCGCGACGCTTTACGGCGAACCGGCGTGTCTGTTCAAGGACAAGCTCATCTACAAGCCGCCGGGTGTGAAGGGGTACGGGCTGCACCAGGACTGGATCGCGTGGAAGGGCTTCCCGCGCAGCTTCCTCACGGTACTCGTCCCGCTCGACGCGGCCGACCGCGACAACGGCTGCACGGTGGTGTACCCCGGCTACCACCGCAACGGCCCGCTCACCCCGCAGGACGGCCAGTACCACGAACTCCCCGCCGACACCGTGGACGAGGCGACCGCGGTGCCACTCGTGCTCGAACCGGGCGACGTGGCCGTGTTCGGCGGGTTCACCCCGCACCGCTCCGACCCGAACGCGTCCGCCCGGTGGCGGCGGCAGTTGTACCTCAGTTACAACGCGCGGTCCGACGGCGGCGACCAGCGCGACGGGCACTACCGCGAGTTCCACGCGTGGCTGAAGGTGAAGTACGCCGAGTACGGCAAGGCCGACACCTACTTCGCGTGACACGACGACCACCAATCGAGGCGACCATGAGCGCTCCCGTCCGCTTCCACCTCTCGCTGAACGTGTCCGACCTAGCGAAGTCGGTCGCGTTCTTCCGCACGCTGCTCGGCGTCGAGCCGGCCAAGCTGCGGGCCGATTACGCCAAGTTCGAGCCGGACAGCCCGCCGCTGGTGCTGTCTCTGGAGCCGGCGAAGGCGGTCGGGCGCGGCGGCGCGCTCAACCACGCCGGGTTCCGCCTGCCGGACGTGAAGTCGCTCGTCGCGATGCAGGAGCGGCTGGAGCGCGCCGGGACGCCGACGACGCGCGAGGACGGCGTCGAGTGCTGCTACGCGCGGCAGACGAAGTTCTGGGTACACGACCCGGACGGGAACCTGTGGGAGGTGTACACGCTCGACGGCGACATCGCCCACCGCGGCGCGGGACAATCGGAAGCGGTCGTGTCGGGGGTCGGCGGCGCGCCATCCGCGAACGAACCGGTTGTGTGGGAGCACCGGATGACCGACCCGGTGCCGGCCCGCATCCCGCTCGCGGACGGGACGGCCGACGAGGTGCGTTTCCGCGGCACGTTCAACCTCCCGTTAGCGGCGGGCGAACGGCGCGCGCTGGTCGCGGAGGCGGTCCGCGTCGTCCGGCCGGGCGGGCGGGTGTTCGTCCACGTCCTGACCGGCGAGTGCGAGGTGGCGAACCCGGAGTTGCCCGGCCCGGCGGGGAAGGTGCAGTCGGTGCCGTTCGAGGCCGACCCGGTCGCGCTGCTCGAGGCGGCCGGACTGGTGCGCGTCCGGATGCTGAAGTTCGACCCCGAGCCGTGCTTCGTGCGGAACGGCGTCGGGATGCGCGAGCTTCAACTGGAAGGGTTTACCCCGGTCGGGCCGGACGGGGCGGAGGTCGATGTGATGTATAAGGGACCGTTCCGCGAGGTGCGCGACGACGAGGGGAGAATCTTTGCCCGTGGGCGGCGGGTGGCGGTGCCGGCGTGTGTCGCCGCGCGCCTCCGGGCGTCCGATCTGGCCGGGCAGTTCACCGTGTTCGAGCGGTCGGCGACGCGCCCCGCGTGCGGGAGTTGAGCGGGCGCGGCGGGTTGGCCAGGGCCGTTCCGCGTTTCGCACTGCAGCTTGGGTGGCCGGGGCAGAGGCTTTGCGATACCCCGGTTTTCGAGCCTCACCGGGGCATCGAAGACTCTGCCCTGGCCACCCAGATTCAAACGCGGAGCGGGCGCGGCGGGTTGGTCGAAATCGTCCGCCCCACTGGCCGCGCGTGGTCGCCCGCGTATCATACCAGTCTTCACTTGTGCGTCACGAATTCTGTCGGGGCCGAGCCATGTACGCGATCATCGAGGACGGGTCGAGGCAGTATCGGGTCGAAGAGGGCGGGCTGGTCATCATCGACCACCGCGAGATCGAAGCCGGCCAGCGCCTCGAGTTGGGTAAAGTGCTGCTCCTGTCGAGCGGGACCGACACTCTGATCGGCCGCCCGCTCGTCGCCGGGGCGCGGGTGCTGGCCGAGGTGGTCGATTTCCCCCGCGTCAAGACGATGACCCAGAAGTTCCGCCGGCGCAAGGCGTCGAAGCGGCTGAAGGGGCACACGCAGCCGCACGTGCGGCTGCGGGTCACGCACATCCTGGGGGCCGGCGACGCCACCCCGGCGGAGGCACCGAAGCCCGCCGTTTGATTTGGGCGAGTGTCCGAAACTACCGGCACCCTCACGGGTGCCGCTCGCCACCGCTAATATCCGCCGCCGGCACGTTCGCATTGCGTGCCGGCGGCGGGTTCGTTTACAGTGCCGCATCGGTCCCGGACGGCCACGGAGGGCTTACCATGCGGCGCGTCGTTCTCGTCGGGTGCGTGTTGGTCGCGGTCACGGTGGTCGTTGTGGCCGCGCAGCCGCCGGTCACACCGCCCGTATTTCCGCCCGCGCCGCCGGGCGATCTCCTTCCCCCTGCGCCGCCGCGCCCGCTTCCGATGCTCGGCGCGCCCGCGGCGGCGGTGCCCCCGGCCGCGCCGACCGAGACGCCGCTGAGCACGTTCCAGCCGCTGTCGGCGTTCGCGCCGGTCACGCAGTTCGCGGTCGGCGGGGCGCTCCGCGGGTCGGCGTGGATGGCGAAGATGCACCAGCCGAACGGCCGGTTCCACCACGGGTACAACCCCACACTGCGACAGGCGGTCAACGGCGAGCACGACCTGAAGCAGACCCAGGCCGCGCTCGCGATGGCCCAATGCGCGAAGTTCAGCGGCGACGAGAAGCAGGCCGCGATCGCCAGCCAGACGATCCTGGCGCTACTCGCAGCGACGAAAGTGGCGGCCAACGACCCGGCGTGCCGCGTGCCGGTGCAGATGTCGTTCGTGTGCAACCGCGTCGGGTTCGCGGCGATCCTCGCGCTCGCCATCTACGAGTTGCCGAACCCCGCCGACAAGCTGACCGACGACGCCGAGCGGCTGTGCGAGTTCCTCCGCCGGCAACTCCGCGCCGACGGCTCCGTTCACTACACCGACGGCCCGACCGACGTGCCCACGCAGATCGACCCGGCGGGCGTGAACGAGTACCCCGGCTTCGCGCTCCACGCGCTGTCCGTGAGTAACCGCGTGCGGCCGGCCGAGTGGAAGAAGGACGCGGTGAAGAACGGCGTCGCGCATTACGCGGCCCACTTCCGCACGAAGCCGCACCCGCTGCTCGCCGCGACGGTCGTTCCGGCCGCGACCGAACTGTACCTTCAGACCAAGCTCAACGAGGCCGCGACCGCGACCGCCGAGATGGCCGACTGGCTGTGCGCGCTCCAAATCGCCTCGACGGACCCGCGGACCCCGCAGTGGGCCGGCGGGTTCCGTGTGGTCGCCAACGGGCAGGCGACCGACGCGCCGCCGGGCGCGGCCGAAACCGGGCTGTACGTGCAGGCTCTCGCCTGCGCCTACCAAATCACCCGCCTCACGGCCGACCTGACCCGCGAGCGCAAGTACCGCGCCGCGGTGGCGGACGCGGCGCAGTTCCTGTGCGGGTTGCAGTTCGCGGAGGCGAACACGCGGCACTTCGAGGACACGTTCCGCGCGGGCGTGCTGATCGGCGGGTTCCACCTGTCGCCGGCCGACGGCAACCTGCGCACCGACGCGACCGCGTGCGCCGTCACCGGCCTGCTCCGCTTCTTGTCGTGCGGCGCCGAGCGCGGGCAGTGACGGTAGCTCGGAACCAGGGTCGTGAGACCCTGGAACGAAACCTCCTATCTCGGAGTATTCGTATAATCTCCCCTCACGGCCGGGGCGAGACCCGGCGGTACACCGCGCGGGCCACGAACCGATGAGCAGCGAGCGACCTGTGTCCCGACCGAAGTGCCGGTCCCTGATGGGCGTCCGGGTCGTCGGCACGGGCAAGTACGTGCCGGACATGGTGGTGAGCAACACCCACCTGCACGCCAAACTCGGGTTCGATTCCGACTGGATCGTCAAGCGCACCGGCATCCTGGAGCGCCGCCACGCGGCGCCGTACCAGGCCACCTCCGACCTGTGCGTCGAAGCCGCCACCGACCTGTTCGCCAAGACCGGCCGCACCGCAAAGGACTGCGACCTGCTCGTGCTGGGCACGTTCACCCCGGACATGTCGTTCCCGTCCACCGCGTGCCTCGTGCAGGACCGGCTGGGATTGATCGGGCCGGCGATCGAGGTAGAGGCCGCGTGCGCCGGCTTCATGTACGCGCTCATGACCGCGGCGGCCTACGTGAAGGCCGGGATGAGCGACCGCGCGCTGGTGATCGGCGGCGACACCAACAGCCGCGTGCTGGACCCGGCGGACATCAAAACATACCCGCTGTTCGGCGACGGGGCGGGCGCGGTGTTCGTCGAACCGGCCGGCCCGGAGCGCGGCTTCTTGGCGTACAGCATGGGTTCGGAGGGGTCGGGCGGGCCGCTGTTGCAGCGGGTCGCGTGCGGGAGCCGGACACCGGTCACGCCGGAACTGATCGCCGAGGGCAAGCACTTCATGTACATGGACGGCTACGCGGTGTTCAAGTGGGCCGTGAACATCCTGTGCGACACCATCCGCGAGGTTCTGGACGCGGCCAAACTCACGGTCGAAGATGTCGCGCTGTTCGTGGTGCATCAGGCGAACATCCGCATCATCAACGCGGCGATCGACTCGCTGCACATCCCGCGTGCGAAGGTGTTCAACAACCTGGAGAAGTACGGGAACACGTCGGCCGGGAGCATCCCGATCGCGCTGGACGAGGCCGCCGAAGCGGGCCGCTTCAAGGACGGCGACCTGGTGGTGCTGAGCGGCTTCGGCGCGGGGCTGGCCTGGGGCACCGCCGTACTGCGGTGGTAGCGAACCAGGCCATTCACGGTGAAGCCTCCTGACGATAACGTGACTTCTGGCAAGGACTTGGCAAAGCCATGGCAGGGAAGCAACCATGCTCTTCGGTGGGGTATTCGAGAGCTTCCTCAAGGAGAGCCCACTCAGTGTGATGGCGCGAGCCACCGTCGAACACGCCCTCTCGGCCTCGGCCCTCGATGACCTGTTCGACCGGACCGCCGTGCGCGGGTACACCAAGGAGTTGCTGTTCTCCACGACGGTCGACCTGATGAGCTTGGTGGTCGGCGGCAAGGCACTCCATGTCCAGGCCGCCTACCAACACCTCCGGGCGCGAGTCCCGGTCACTCTCAAGTCCGTCTACGACAAGCTCCGGAACATCGAGGTCGGAGTTTCCGCCGGCCTGGTCTCTCACGTGTCGGGCCGGTGCGAGACGTTGATCACCGCGTTGGGTGGGGGATGCAAGAGCCTGCTGCCGGGCTACCGGGTGAGGATCCTCGACGGCAACCACCTGGCCGCCACCCAGAGGCGTCTGGGCGTCACCCGGGGGCACACCGCCGGCCCCCTGCCCGGGCAGAGTCTGGTGGTCCTCGACCCGGCCCTGACACTGAGCACCGACGTCGTCCTGTGTGAGGACGCCCACACCCAGGAGCGGGCGCTGATCGACCAGGTCTTGCCCCTGGTGCGGGAGCGGGACGTGTGGGTCGAGGACCGCAACTTCTGCACGGTGGAGTTCCTGCGTGAGGTGGTCGGTCGGCGCGCCTACGTCGTCACCCGCCGCCACGGGAACCTGAGTGTCGAGGCCGAAACCGAGTACGGGGACGAGGTCGCGACGGACCGGGGTTGGGTGAGTGAGCGGCGGGTGTGGGTCACCCGGGGCGGCGGGCGGGTACTGCGCATGCGGCAGGTGCGGGTGCGATTGAGGAGGCCGACCGAGGACGGGGACGCGGAGGTGGAGATCCTGACCAACCTGCCGGCGAAGGTGTCCGCCACGAGGGTGGCCGACGTCTACCTCAAGAGGTGGAGGATCGAGGGGGCGTTCCACGAGTTGACCGTCGCCCTGAACTGCGAAGTGAACACCCTGGGGTACCCGAGGGCGGCGCTGTTCGGGTTCTGCGTGGCGGTGGCGGCGTACAACGTGTTGGCCGTGCTGAAGGCGGCACTGCGGGCGGTGCACGGGGAGAAGAAAGTCCAAGAGGAGGTGTCGGGATATGACCTGGCGCTGGAGTGGGCGATGGTGTACCCGGGGATGATGATCGCGCTGCCCGCGTCGGAGTGGGAGGTGTTCGGTCGGATGTCCGGCACGGAACTGGCGGGCCACCTCCGGGACTGGGCGGGCAAGATCAACCTGGAGAGGGTCAAGAAAGCGCCGCCCCGGAAG
>JAYUBA010001122.1:0-3980 GCA_043741075.1 Frigoriglobus sp. | reverse complement strand
ACGTACGGCAGCTCGCCACGCTCCATCAGCGTGTAGACCGCGGACCGCGACAACTGGAGTAGGCGGGCGACCTCGCGCACCTTCAGCAACAACGGCGGCGTAGAAGCGGGCGGCGAGAGCCCGTCCTCCACGCCCAATTCAGCCCCGATAAGTCCGCTCTCGTTCGTACTCATCATGTCCTCTGTTGTGCCGGTCCGGCGGAAACGACCCGATAACTGTTGCGCCGTTACGGTCTGGGAAAATACAGGGTTACTCCACGCCTCTGCCGGTGGTTCTGGCCGGCCGGAAAGATCGGGTTTTTTCACTTGCGCGGCTGCTGCCGGGGCGCTACTCTGTGCGGAAGGCCAGGCATTACTGGCCGACAAGAATAACGCGGGCTGCACCTCCCAGGGAATTGCGGCATTCGGGGCGAAAAACCCTGGTTTCGTAGGAGAAGCGGATGGAATCGAAGCGCAAGCGGGCGGGGCGGACGGGGAAAATGATCGCGTCCGATGAGGCCGTCCTGGTCGGGGGGCGTCCGCACCGGTGCCGGGTCTTCACGTGGGAGCGACCGGGGCACCCGAAGGTGCGGTTCATCGGGCCTTGTACCGACGACCCGCACCGACGACTGTTCCTCCCGGAGCCGTTCCTCAAGCTCCTGGGGGCGGGCAAGAAGAGTGCCCTCACCCCGCAGGCAAGGGCGGCGGCGGAGAGATCGCTGGCCGCGTTCTTCGAGCGCGCGTTCGAGGTGGGGTACGAGGCCCTCCTCGCCTTCCACCCGGGCGGCAAGGGCGTACCGCCGCGCGACGAGTTCCGGCTCATGAAGGCGCTGTTCCGCAACCGCACGATGGGGGCGGTCGCGGTCCGCAGGCGGCTGGCCTCGGCGTCCGAGCTGGTGCGGTACACATCGGGCGGTCCGCCGAAGGTGGTGGTGCCGGGGTTGGAAGCCGACCCCGGCGCAGCCCACGCCTCCCGAACCTTCGCGCAGAACGCGGCCGCGTGCATTGCCAGTGCATTGAGGGCGGTCGGGCACGAGCGGGAGAGTGACGTCTCGTTGCCCGCTGCGGTCAAGCGGTACCACCAGAATGCGGCGTTCGACGCCGCGGCGGACGTCCAGGCCCGGTTAAAAGTCGTTCCGCACGTCGAGCCGATCGAGAGGTTGGAGGGGCGGTCCACGTTCGACGGCTTCGCCACGGTCGGCCTCCTCCGGGGGACGCCGTGGGAGGCGGACCGGGCGGTCAACGCCGTGGGTGGCGGGTTGCTCGCCGGTGACGGGCCGCTGGCGGGGGACGTCCTGCGGTCCCGAACGTCCCCGTACGCCGCGACGATGGCCGCCCGGCTGTCGGCGGCGGCGAAGAAACCGGCCGCCGTGTTCGACCGCTGGTTGGAGGTCGAGCGCCGGAAGGGGCTGACGCGGCTGCTCGGTGCGAACTTCCCTGGGTTGGCGCCTGACGGCGAGCTACGCGATGCCCTCCGGGCCGACTACCGCGTACTCCTGTGGCGCGCCCACCAGCTCATGGCCCGGTGTTACGGGGCGTGGGCGTGGCGTGCGTGGATCGACTTCGAGTTGCACTCGCCCGCCGGGCGACCCGCCGCGTGGGAAGGCTGGCTGTTTCGGCAGCAGAATCTGCCGAACCTGGCGCTCGCCGGGTTGCCCGTCGTGTTCCTGTCGGGCGGGCAGGTGCCGTGGGTGTGGGACGTGTTCCGCGGCGTGTGGGCCGAGGGTGCGGGGGCGCTCGACGCGTTCGCTCACGCGGCCGACCGTCTCCTCGCGAACGAGCCCGTCACGACGGAAGCGGCCCCACGCGAACCGGCCGATCTGCGAGGGCTCGACGGCACCTTGTACGACGCCGTCACCGCGGCCCTGGGCGTGTACGCCACCGTCGCCGCCGAGGTCCGTGTCGCCGATCGCGAGTTGAAGCGGCGGCGGGCCGCGATGACGGGAGCGGTCCGTACCGAAGGGGGCGAGGCGGAGCGGGGCGGCTCACACCCACGGCCACCGGCCCCGGTTGCCAGCCGCTGTCGGCTACCTATCCCGCACGTGCCACCAGGCGCACGCGTGTACGACGGCGATCTGACCTGTCGCCAATGCGGGAGGGGGTACGAGTTGGTGGACAACTACGAAGCAGAGGACGATGGGACACTTCTCGCCCAGGTGCGGTGTGATTGCGGCCCAGTGTGGTTCTTCTGCACGGAGTGATTCCAGCGCATCGATAATCACGTGCTGCCGGGGTTTGCCGCCAGACAGAATCCCGGCAGTTTCTTTCCTACCACTTCCCTCGAAATCATCTCCGGACGCCAGGAAATCCAGGCCTTTCCGAACGAAATGCCTCATTTCCCTGTGGGGTGCCGCGCCACTGTCGGCGGCCAATAAAAGGGGGTCACCCATGACGAGCGAGATGCACACCAGCGGGGCCGTGGCCGCGGCGGTCGGCCTGCCGCGGTGGAAGCTGGTCTACCTGATCGAGCGCGGGACGCTCCCGCCCCCCAGCTTCAACGTGCCCGGCCGGCGGCTGTTCACCGACGCCGACGTGCGCGCCATCCGCCAGGCGCTGGAAGCCAAGCCGCAGCTGCGCGACCCGGTCTGGCACCGCCACGCCTGACCCCGACCGGCCAACGCAGCCGGCCGCCACCCAGCGGCCGGCGTTTTTCAGACGACGATTTTACTGGCCGAAGTCAAGACCGGGGCGCCGGGCACACCGCCGTCCCGCGTGACGAACTGTCGATCGCCCGAAAAGAGGCCGGGCCGGTGTTCCCCAAAGAGCCGGCCCGGCGAGCCCAAACCCACACCGTACTGAGGAAGCTTCCATGTTTTCGCACGAGCACAAGACCGGCCACTCCGAGGCCGACGGGCACCACCTCCCCTACCCCACGGACGACGCGCAGCCGATGGTTGCCTTGATGGAACCGGAGGGCGAGGAATACCGGTTGCCCGACCCGGCCGAGGTAGAGGGTGGCGAATCGACCGAGTTGGTCGAACAGGCGGCGGCCGATTCCGAACCACCGGTGACGGACCGGAGCAAGCGATACTCCTACGGCCAGCTGAGCATTGACGAGTTGACCGAGCGAGCCCTCGCCTCACCCGGCGGTGAAGATCTTCGCCGGCTGCTCGCCGGCGACCTCACCGGTTACGTGGACGATCACGACGCCGTCGCCGGCATGGCGTACTACCTCCACCCGCACACCAGCGACTTCAACCAGATGTGCGATCTCATCCGCGACACCCCGATCGGCAAGGGTGCCGCATGGTGGGACGAGCCGGGTCCCGAACACCTGTTCCAGGGGATGTACGCCGCAGCGATGGGCATCAGGCGGCGCTACCAGGGGACGGGATGCCACGGGACCGAGGTACCCTGCCCGCCCGACCGGATGGCGGCAGGCCGGACGGAGCGCGAGGCGGAGACGGTGCAAGCGGCCGCGTTGGAGGGGCGAGTCGGTCGCACCGGGCTTTCCGACGACGCGGTGATCGCGGCCGCCCAGGCCGCCGACGCCACCGGCTGCTTCCGCCTCGCGATGGAGGGCGACCCGGCGCGGTTCCCGGACCTGCGGCTGGCCCGCGAGGGCCTCTGCACCGCCGTCGCGTTGCAGTGCGGCGGCGACTGCGATCAGGTCAAGCGGGTCCTCGGCCGCAGCCAGTTGGCGGGCGAGCCGGACTTGCACGGCCGGACGGACATCGCGACCTCGGACGTCATCAACCGGGGCGTCCGCAACGCCGCCCGGCCGGCGGCCGAGATCACCTTCGGGTGGGAGGCGCCCCTGCCCCTGGCCGCGGCCCCGGACGTGCCCGCGTTCCCGCTCGGCGCCCTGACCCCGTGGCTGCGCGAGTTCGTGGCCGAGCTCAGCACCGCCCTCCAGGTGCCACCCGACCTGGTCGCCCTGCCGGCCCTCGCGACGGTCGGGGCGGCACTGGCCCGCAAGTTCGTCGCGGTGCCGCGCCCCGGCTGGCTCGAGCCGCTGAACCTGTTCGCCTGCTGCGTCGCCGCGGTGGGCGAACGCAAGTC
>JAYUBA010001121.1:0-3986 GCA_043741075.1 Frigoriglobus sp. | reverse complement strand
AGGGGGCTTACGCCCCCCGCTCAGGAGGCGCGCGAGCTGGTCCCTTACCGCCAACACGCCCTGCGCCCCGCCGCGGTGTAAGCGCCCCAGCGGGCCGTCGAGTCGCCCGTTCGCCTCGAATGCCTCCATTGCTTCGACGCGGTCCAACACGTCCGACACAGTGGGCGGGGCGGTGCGCTTCGGCGGGCCGGCGTCGAACTCGCGCAGAAACGGGTCGTGCTCCGAGAGCAGCGCCGCCGCGAGCGCCGCGCGGCCGGCGCACCCGAGGTGCCGGCCTTCGAGGAGCAACCGGCCGAGCCGCGGGTGAACCGGTAGCGGGGCCGCGGCTTCACCCAGTTTGGTGAGCGACGAACCGTTCAGCAAACTCAGTTGTTCGAGTAGACGAAGCGATTGCCGCACGGCTTCTTCGGACGGCGGGTCGAGCCACGGGAACTTCCGCACGTCGGGTTCGCCGAGCGCCGCGAGCTGAAGCACCGCGCCGCACAGATCGACGCGCCGGATTTCGGGCACGGTCTGCTCCGGTCGGCCGCGGTGGCTCGGCTCGTCCCAGAGGCGGACGCACACGCCCGGCGCGGTGCGCCCGGCGCGGCCGGTGCGCTGGTCGGCGGACGCCCGCGAAATCGGCACGAGTCGCAACCGGTCCATGCCGACATTTGGTTCGAACTCCATCTGTCGCGCGAGGCCGCAATCGACTACCGCCGTCACGCCGTCAACGGTCACCGACGTTTCCGCGACGTTCGTGGCGAGCACCACCTTCCGCCGGTCGAGTCGCTGGAGCGCGCGGTCCTGCTGCTCCGGCGGAAGGTCGCCGTGCAGCGGAAGCACCGCGATTCCGTGCTCGCGGGCGAATGCTTCCAACTCGTCGGCCGTCTGGCGAATCTCGCGTAGACCGGGGAGGAACGCGAGTACGTCGCCCTCCCTTTCGGTCAGCACGTCGCGGACGGCGTCCGCGACCGCGCGTGACACCGGGGTGTCATTCCGCCGCGGGCGGTACGTCACGTCCACCGGGAACGCGCGACCGGCGCTATCGACCACCGGGCACCCGCCGAAGTACGCCGACACCGCCGCCGGGTCGATGGTCGCGGACATCACGACGGCCCTCAGCTCCGGCCGCACGTTCTCGCGAATCAGTCGCACCATGCCGAGCGCGAGGTCGGCGTCCAGCCCGCGCTCGTGGAACTCGTCGAACACCACGCACGCGACGCCATCGAGGAACGGGTCGTCGTGCAGGCGGCGGAGCAGCACGCCGGGCGTGACCACCAGGACGCGCGTTTGCCCACTGGCCTTTTTGTCGAACCGCACCTGATAGCCGAAGACATCGCCGAGCGGCGTGCCGTGTTCGAGGGCCATCCGCCGGGCCGCGGCGCGGGTGGCGACGCGGCGCGGTTCGAGCATCAGCACCAGCCCGCCACCAGAGAGGCCGCTTTCGACGATGGCGGGCGGTACGCGGGTGGTCTTCCCGGCGCCGGTCGGCGCGCGAAGGACCGCGGCGCCGTTCGCGCGGAGCGCGGCGAGTAGTTGGGGCAGGGCGTCGTCGATGGGAAGCGGGTCGCGCGGCATACCTCAAGTTTAGCAGTGCCCCCGCCGGGTTCACCGCTATACACTCTGCATCGAACCTTCACGCCAGACAGGAGGCCGCCGGTGAACCCGCGCTGGTTGCTCGCCGCCGTCGCCGCGCTGGCGCTCGCGCCCCCGGCCTTCGGCCAGGATCGCAAGTATCTCCGCTGGGGCGGCGATCAGGTCGGTGGCGGCCCGTACATCTTCAAGGAACCCGGCGACAAGCCCGTGAACCCGGACGACGAGTTCGACGAGCAGAACTTCCGCGGGTTCGAGATCGAACTCGCACGCTACTTGGCGACCGCCGTCGGCCGCGAGAGCGAGTTCGTCCCCGGCGACTGGGACAAACTGCCGCAACTCCTCCTGCAAAAGGTGACCGACGACAAGGGCATCGACATCGTTCTCAACGGGTACGAGTTGCGGGACGACTTGAACAAGGATTACCCCGCTGCGGTCCCGTACTACGCTTACCGTTTGTCGCTCGTCGTCCACAAGGACAGCGCGGGCACGATTCGCAAGTGGAGCGACCTCGCGGCCGGCGTAAACGAGGACGGGAAGACGCGCAAACCCAAGGTGGGCGTTCTCGGCGGCTCGGTAGCTCACCAACACTTGAAGGACAAGTACGGGGATAAGATCGACCTGCAAATCAACCCGGATGTCGCGACCGTGATGGGGCTGGTCGAGAACAAGCAGTCGATGGACGCGACCGTTCAGGATTCGCCCGCCGCGAAGTTCTACGTCTCGCGATCGAAGCTGCTCCAGGAAGTGGGGGAACCCCAGAAGCCCGGTTACTACGTCATTTACACGCGCAAGGACGACAAGGAACTGCGGGAGAAGTTGAACGCGGCGATCAAGAAGGGGCTAAAGGACGGCACGCTGCGCAAAATCTACCGCAAGTACGAGCTGTGGAACGCGGATCAGGAGTGGCTATGCAAGGAAGTGACCGGGGAGTTCCCGGACGACGAGGACGAGGCCGCGCCGGCAGCAACGGGCGAACCCGGTAAGGCGAACTGGGGGCGCATGCTCGGCGAGCTGGTGAAGGCCGCCGGCATGACGGTGTTCCTCGCGGTCGCGTCGTTCCCCATCGCGATGGTCCTCGGCATGGTGGTCGCGCTCGGTCGCGTGTACGGTCCCGGTCTCGTGCGGTTCCCGCTCGGATTATATGTCGAGTTCCTTCGCGGTACGCCGCTGTTGTTGCAACTCTATTTCGTGTTCTATCTGCTGCCGCAGTTGATCCCTGGTTTCAACCTCAGTCCGATTCAGGCGGGGATACTCGGCCTGGCGATCAACTACTCGGCCTACGAGGCGGAGAACTACCGCGCCGGGCTGATCGCGATCCCGCGCGGGCAGATGGAAGCGGCCCTCGCGCTCGGCATGAACCCGCTCACGGCCCTCCGCGTGGTGATCGTGCCGCAGGCGGTCCGCGTCGTGATCCCGCCGGTCACCAACGACTTCATCGCGCTGTTCAAGGACACGTCGGTGTGTTCCGTGATCCTCATCACCGAACTGACGCGGAAGTATAACGAACTGTATAACTTCAACCGCGACTACATCGTCCACCTCGCGTTCATCACGGCGGGCCTCTACCTCATCATGAGCTACCCGCTCGCGATGGTGGCCCGCGTTCTGGAGAAGCGGCTCGGCAGCGCCGGAGGGGCACACCGATGATTCGCGCCACAAACATCGTGAAGTACCACGGCGACGCCCGCGTTCTGGACGGCGCGTCGGTCGAGTTCCCCAAGGGGCAGGTCGCGGCGCTCGTCGGGCCGTCCGGCGGCGGGAAGAGCACGCTGCTCCGGTGCCTCAACGGTCTGGAACCGTTCCAGGAGGGGGAAGTCACGGTCGATTCACTGACGCTCGTCGGCGGGGTGCCACCGCCGCGGGCGGCGCTGCTGCAACTCCGCCGCACCGTCGGCATGGTGTTCCAGCAGTTCAACCTGTTCCCGCACATGAGCGTGCTGAAGAACGTGATGGCCGGGCCGGTCCACGCGCTCGGCCGGCCGCGCGACGAGGCCGAGGCGACCGCCAAGCGGTGGCTCGACCGCGTCGGCCTGGCGGAGAAGCACGACGCGAAGCCGTCGCAGCTTTCCGGCGGGCAGCAGCAGCGTGTTGCGATCGCGCGGGCGCTCGCGGTTAACCCGTCGGCGATCCTCTTCGACGAGCCGACGAGTGCGCTCGACCCGCGCATGGCCGGCGAGGTGATGCGGGTGATCGACGACCTCGCGAACGACGAGCAACTGCAAGTCGCGATGGTGATCGTCACGCACGACATCCCGGCCGTGAAGCGGATCGCCGACGTGGTCCACCTGCTCAACAAGGGGAAGGTGGTCTACTCCGGCCCGGCGGCGGAAGCGTTCGCCCCCGGCGGCCCGGCCAGCGCGCTGGACTAAAGAAGACCCACCCCCGGCCCCTCCCTGCAGGGAGGGGAG
>JAYUBA010001120.1:0-3988 GCA_043741075.1 Frigoriglobus sp. | reverse complement strand
CCCGTCGCGCGCGAACTGGTCGGTACCCTCTACGCCGAGGTAGGAGGTGTGCGCGACGAGAAAGTCGCCGACTGAAACCGGCCCGCGGATTCTTCCGTCCGCCGGGCACACGAAGGAGGGGATGGGGGTCGCCAGGAGCCGGGCCTGGGGAGGGAAACCGAAAAAGACCAGCGGGGCGGGGTCGGCGGCAAAGGCTTGTTCGACTTGTGACCAGACGGCGCCTTGCTCCAGGTAAGGCAGCAGCCGGGCCTGCCAACCCAGGTACGGATACTTGCCGCCGTCGGCCGCGAGGCTGAGGCCCGCCGGAAAGGAGCCGGCGACGGTGTGGTACTGGTGAAGGGCTAGCCCGTGCTGCTTCATCCGGTTCTGGCAGTCGGCCCGTGCCGCCACCCCTCGCACCTTCTGGACGGCGGCCAAGAGGAGCCCCATGAGGACTGCGAGAATCGCGATGACGACGAGCGTTTCGATCAGGGTGAACCCCCCCCGCGCGCCTTCTGCCTGACCCACCACCCCCTGGTGCCCGTGTCCAGACCGCCGCCCGCCGGTGAGTGCGAGCGCGGCACACCCGAGGCCCGCGCCGGCGAGGCCTAAGGAGCGCCCGCCGATGCGGGTTTCGGCGGCCCCGAAGCAGCCGCACGAAATGTCGAGGCCGCGGAAATACGCGGATAACTGGACGGCCAAAAAAAGGCCGAACAGGAGGACGCACATCGCCAGGGCGGCTCGCCGGCAGGCGGGGACCATCAGCAGCGACACGCCGAGCGTGAGTTGCAGGTAGGGGAGCACGGCCGCCGTCAGGGCGGCGAGTGCGACCGGGAGGAGGCGGTAGTTGAGCACGCTGCTGAAGAGCAGGTAGCCGTTGAACACGTGGCCGGCCGCGGACACCAGCAGCAGTGCGGCGACGATCCCCCGGCCGACCCACGCCAGACAGTCGAGTGCCGCCCGCCCCCTGCCAGCTCCGTCCGTCGGCCTGGCGCATGCTGTTGATGCGTTCATCATCTGACCTCGTCGCGCTGGGGGGAGCCGGAGGTGAGCTTACCGCCGGCCGCCTCGTACGCTTCGAGACCGCCGTCGAGAACGAAGACCGAGTCGAAATGCTGGAACAGCGAGGAGGACGCCATGCCTTGAGCCCAGGGGCAGCTCGCCGAATTACAGTAAATCACGACGCGCGTGCCGGCCGGGACGGCCGCCAACTTCCGCTGGTTCCGGCGGCGGGCGGCGCCGATTGGAATGTTGACCGCGCCGGGAATGCGGGCGGCATTAAATTGGGACGGGGTGCGGGCGTCGACGACCAGCAGCGGCCCGCCGCCCGCGAGCAGCTCGGAAGGGGCCATCCGCTCGGGAACGCGGGGGTGTTGGACCTTCCCCATCTGCGTGAGAACGTCCGTGTTATGGGCGAATCCGGCCGGGTCGGCTAGGTGGCCCGCCCCCGCCAGTGCCACGCTCGTTGACGCCAGCACGAGCGCCGGATGAAGGCGCGTCCGGCCAGCCGACCGGAGGACGACGAGCGTTACCCCGGCCAGCGCCGCGAGCAGGAGAATCTTGGTCGCCGCCCACGCGACGCCCGCCTCAGGCGCCCCCGCCGCGTCGAAGATGACGATGACCGGCCCGCCCCAGAGGGACTTCATCTCCGCCGCCGAGACACGGATGACGCCCACACTCGGGTCGTAGATTTCGGCCGACCCGGGGCCCGCCTTGAGCACCAAGACCCAGTGGTCCGCGCGTTGCGCCTCCGGGCCGCTCTTGACCAGAACGATCGCGGGGCCGCCCAAGAGGCACACGTCGGCGTAGGACCCGTTCGGCAGGTACGAGTAATTGATTCCGAACTCTCGGCAGCAGTCCACCAAATTGGCGGCGGTACTCCCGAACTCGCCTTGGAGCCGGTCGGGCCGAATGAGCTGATCCAGGTCCACGGCCCGCCCGGTGATGCGGCCGGCCTGGTACACGCAGTACAGCCCACAGTACCGATCACTTTCGCCGGTACCGCTGCGGTTGACGGTAATGGGAAACGGCGGTGGCGCCGCCGTCACGGACGGGTGGGTCGTCAGCACCGCTAGTACCGTCACCAGACTGAGCCAGCACGCACGCATGTCGAAACGCCTTTATGTGGAACCCGCACGGCGGGCGCGGCGGCGGGCGTAAAGCCATACGAGACACGCCAGCAAGGCAGCGGCGGCGAGGGCGAGAGCGACGTACATCGCGGTGTGGCGGAAACGACGGTCGGCCGCCACTTCGTCGAGGGACGCGCCATCGACGGCCCGCACCACCTCACCGCCGCGGTAAGCCAGGGCGATGGACTGGTATTCGGGGTCGAGGGAGTCAACGGTCTCGCCTTCGGGAATGGGAATCCTCAGCGCCTCGATCTTCTCTTGGCTCCGGCACTTCTGGTATTCGGTCAGGCGGAGCGTGTGCGTCGCACGCCACTCGATCCCCTTGGCGGCGGACCCGGCACTTACCGTCAGGGACGAGAAGGGCAGGCTCCCGCCCGCGCGACCGTAGTCGAAACTGAACGCGGTCACGGCGGACGTGAGGCCGGCCGGCGTCTCGCCCAAGACCGACTCGCGGACGTCCGCCAACTTGCCGCCGTCAAACAGGCTGGTGTACACGTCCGTCGCCGCTTGGGTGAGGCGGACGTTCAACACGACGTCCCGCCCCCCCACGCGATCAACCGTGACCTCGAGCACCCCATACACGGTAGGGTACACCCCGGTCACCGCCCCCCCCTTGCCCGTCCTCACGCTGCCCGGAGGCACGCCAGTCAGTTCGACCAGGGTTGAACCCGTCGGGCCGAACCAGGACACGAGGTGGTTGAGGTGGACGTATCGCGTCAACGCCTGGAAGCTATCGTCATAGCTCCGCCGCGGATCGCAACTCAACCCGACGACCCGCCGCCCGTTCTTGGTCGGCTCGTAGTTGATCCCGATGCACCGCCGCCCGTTGGCCATAAAGAACTGGATGCGCGTGTTGCTGTCCTTCCGCGGCCGCCCGTCCCGAGCCGAAATCTGCTGCGAGTGTGCGACCGCCGTGTCCGACAAGACGCACGCCCCGTTCCGCGCGAAGACGAGCGTCCCCGTGTCACGCCCGACGACAGCTCCGTTCCGCTCGACCACACCAACCACGCTCATGGTCGCGATACAGTCACCCCAGACCTCGTCCCGCAGGTGAACCACCGCTGCCTTGACCCGAAGTCCGTCTTCGACCTCACCGGCCCGCACGTTGGTGGGTGCGAGGACGACGAGCAAGGTCAATCCGAGTGCGAGCCGGCTCGTCATGGGTGCCCCCCGCGCGGCTCCCGCCGCCTGTGATTCGGCGATTAGCTCGGTCAAGTGGCGAACAAATAATTGGCCGAACGCGACGACTATCTGAATTCGCCACCTGACCTAACGACTCGATCTCCTGGCAGCCGTTTTCACTGCGTACAGCCCAGCAGGGGCGGGGCGAAGTCGGCCGTCCGGCACTCCGTGATCCCCGTGCAGGCCTCGGTCGTAACGTCCGGCGTGCGGGTGTTCCCACTGAGGATGAACTTGTCGTACTGGGTGGTGCAGTTCATCCCGAGCACGCTGGTGCAGGTTTCAGTGGACTTACTACCCGTACACTTCGCGACCGCCGGGACGGGGTTACCCCCGCTCGCCCAGGCCGCCCCCGGGTTCGTCATGGCGCTCGCATCCGCGAAATGGACGGCTGCCGAGAGGCAGAGCAGGCCCACTGCCGTCGTGACGGTCTTCATCGCTGACACCTCAGAATGTACGTGTGAAAATCCGAACCCGTCGAAGGACACACGAATTCCCTGACGAGTTCCCACTGAATTCCTACGAACGTCATGTGGGTGTTGAATTATTGATAAGGCGTTCGGTCGCTGTCAACACAAATACCAGGATATTGGCGTCCCCTGTCTAACAGTACAGCGCGGGTTCCTCGCCGTTTCGCAAGCTGTTCATCGGGGAGGACAACCGATGACGGAGCAGGAAATCGTGGCTCTGGGGCCGGCGTT
>JAYUBA010001119.1:0-3988 GCA_043741075.1 Frigoriglobus sp. | reverse complement strand
TCGCCTCGATGAGGCCCTTGACCATTTTCTTGCACGAGCCGCACCCGGTGCCGGCGCGGGTCGCGTCGCACAGCGCGGGTAATGTGTCGCAGCCGTCGCGGATCGCTTCGACGACGGCCGACTCGGTCACGTGGTTGCAGTTGCACACCTCGCGCTCGGCGGCGGTCGTCGGGGCCAGGCCGGTCGCCAGCACGTCGAGGCGGTTGGGCGGAAGCGGCTCGTCGCGGTCGAACATCTGCACCAGCGCGGGGGCCGCGGCGGCGCACCCGACGAGCATCGCGCCGGCCAGCCTCCCGTCGCGCACGACGAGCTTCCGGTACACCCCGCGGCGGTCCTCGAACACCTGCACCACTTCGTCCGTCGGGAACTCCGCGTCGGTGATGCCGAAGCTCGCGACCTCCACGCCCGCGACCTTCAGCCGCGCGTACACCTTCGACCCCAGGTAGCGCGCCCGCGGGTTCGCGCCGGTGAGCACGTCCGCGAGGACCGCGCACTGCTCCCAGATCGGCTGAACGAGGCCGTACACCTTGCCCTCGTGTTCGGCGCACTCGCCGACCGCGTACACGCCGGGCACCGAAGTCGCGAGCAGGTCGTTCACCAGAATCGCCCGCTTCACCGGCACGCCGGACGCCTTCGCCACGTCCACCCGCGGGACGATGCCGCACGCGAACACGACGAGGTCCGCCGGCACCACCTCACCGGATCGCAGCCGCACCGCCTCGACGTGCCCGTTGCCGAGCACCTCGTCCGCGGTGGTCCCGGTGCGGACGAAGATGCCCATTTTCTCGATCGCGCGCTGCAGCAGTTCGCCGCCGAACCTGTCGAGCTGCGCGTTCATCAGAACCGGGTCGAGGTGCAGCACGGTGACGTGCAGGCCGAGGTCGCCCAGCGCCTTCGCGGCCTCGAGGCCGAGCAGCCCGCCGCCGACCACGACCGCGCTGCTGCCCGGCCTCGCGCGCTCGCGGATCGCGATGCAGTCGTCGATGGTGCGGAACACGTGGACGCCGTCGCGCGGGGTGCCGTCGTCGGACTTCAGCCCGCGCACCGGCGGCACGAGCGGTGAACTGCCGGTCGCGAACACGCACACGTCGTAGGGGTGCGCGTCGCCGTCGCTGGTGGCGAGCTTCCGCCCGACCGGATCGACGTGCGTGACGCGCACGCCGGACCGGAACGTGACCCCGCGTTCGGCGTACCAGCCCGGCGGCTTGAGCGTGATCTCCTCCGGGTCGCCGCCGCTGAGTACGCGGCCGAGCAGGATGCGGTTGTAGCTGCCGCGCGGCTCCTCGCCGAACACGGTGATGTCGAACGACGCGCCCGCGTTGCGGCGCACCAGTTCGTCGAGCAGGCGGCCGGCGGCCATGCCGTTGCCGATAATCGCGAGCCGCTTCTTCATAGGGAATCCTGTTCTTGGAGCCGCTTGCGGCTTCGCGAACTCGCGAAGCCGCAAGCGGCTCACCGCACGCCCACGATGCGGACGGCGGTCAGCTTGAACTCCGGCATCCGGCTCGTCGGGTCGAGGGCGGCGCTCGTCAGCAGGTTGGCCGCGGCGCGCCCGCCCCAGTGGAACGGGGCGAACAGCGTGTCCGCGCGGATGTCGGCGGTCACTTCCGCCACGAACTCGACCTTCGCGCGGCGGCTCTCGACCGTCACGCGGCTCCCGGTGACGACGCGGTGTCGCCGGGCGAGCCGCGGGTGCATCTCCAGCCGCGGGACCGGCTGCGCGGCGGTCAGCTTGCCCACCTGCCGCGTCTGCGCGCCGGAGTTGTAGTGCTCCTTGTAGCGACCGGTGGTGAAGAACAGCGGGAACGCGGCGTCCGGCTCCTCGCCCGCGGCGCGGTGCTCGACGGCGAAGAACTTCGCCCGGCCGTCGGCGTGGTGGAACCGCTCCGCGAACATCCGCGGCGTGCCGGGGTGCTCCTCCGACGGGCACGGCCAGCACACGCCGTCGGTGCGGTCGATCTTCGCGTAGGTGATGCCGGAGTAGTCGGCCGGCGCGCCGGCGGTGGCGCGGCGCAGTTCGTCGAACACGCCTTCGGTGTCGCGGAAGGAGAACTTCTCGCCGCAGCCGAGGCGGTCCGCGAGTTCGCGGAGGATGTCGAGGTCGCCGAGCGGCCCCGTCGGCGGGCGCGCCACGACACGCCGCCGGATGACGCGCCCTTCGAGGTTGGTCATCGTGCCGTCTTCTTCCGCCCACTGATAAACCGGGAGGAAGACGTGCGCGTGGGCGCTCGTCTCGTTGTGGAACGCGTCGCACACGACGAGTAGTTCGAGCGACTTCAGGCGCTGCTCGACGCGCGCCAGGTTCGGGGCCGCGACCGCGACGTTTGACCCCATCACGAACAGCGCGCGGACGCCCCCGTCCGGGCCGAGCGAGTCCAAAAGTTCGTAGGCGCTCTTCCCCTTTCGCGGCAGCGAAGCGGGATCGACGCCCCACACCTTTGCGACGGCCTCGCGGTGCGCGTCCACTTCGATGAGCCGGTAGCCGGGGAGCTGGTCGGCCTTCTGCCCGTGTTCGCGGCCCCCCTGGCCGTTGCCCTGCCCGGTGAGCGTGCCGTACCCGCTGTGCGGCAGGCCCACCTTGCCGAGCGCGAGCATCAGGTTGATCCACGCGTGCAGGCTGTCCACGCCTTTGCTGTGCTGCTCCGTGCCGCGCCCGCTGAGTACCATCGCGCTGCGCGCCGTCGCGAGCCAGCGCGTTGTCTGCCGCAGTTGCGATTCGGCGATGCCGGTGAGGCGCTCGACGCGGGCCGGGTGGTACTGCAACACCGCCCGGTGAACCGCGTCGAAGCCGGTGGTGCGGTCGGCGACGTACCGCTCGTCGGTCAAGTGCTCTTCGATTGCGACGTACAGCAGGCCGTTCGCGAGCGCGAGGTCGGTGCCGGGCGTGAGCTGGAGGAACAGGTCCGCGACTCGGCCGGTGGCCGTGCGGCGCGGGTCGGCGACGATGAGCCGCCCGCCGGCGGCCCTCTGGCGGTCGAACCACTGCATCATCGGCGGGAGCGTGTCGGCGGTGTTCGCGCCGACGAGCATGACCACTTCCGCGCGCTCCACGTCCGCGACCGGGAAGGGCAGCCCGCGGTCGATGCCGAACGCGCGGTTCGCCGCCGCCGCCGCGCTCGACATGCAGAACCGGCCGTTGTAGTCGATGTTCGCGGTGCCGAGCGCGACGCGGGCGAACTTGCCGAGCAGGTACACCTTCTCGTTGGTCAGCGCGCCGGAGCCGAACACGCCGTTGGCGTCCGCGCCGTGCCGCTCGCGGAGCGCGATCATCTTCGCGGCCACGAAATCGAGCGCCTCGTCCCAGCCCGCCTCGCGCCACTCCCCGCGCTCGTCGCGGAGTTGCGGCGTGGTCACGCGCCGCGGGTGGCCGAGCAGCGCCGCCGAGGTCCAGCCCTTGACGCACAACTGCCCGTTGTTCACGGGGAAGTGCGGGTCGCCGGTGACCCGCGGCAGCCCGCCGCCGAGGTCCTCGCCCATCAGGATGCCGCACTGGAACGCGCAGTACGGGCAGTGCGTGCGCACCCCGAGCGCGGACTCGGCGAGCTTCAGCGGGAGTCGCGCGGTGGGGGTCACGACAGCGGCACCGTGACGTAGACGGTGCCGTTCTGCACCTCGGCGGGGAACGCCTCGATCGCGCACGCGGTCGGCTGGTCGCACTCGCCGCTCGTGCCGTGGTAGCGGTACGCGTGCAGCGGGCACACCACCTGTTCGCCGATCAACATGCCGTCGGCGAGCGGCCCGTCCTTGTGCGGGCAGCGGCCGGCGACGGCGAACACCTGCCCGTCGCGCCCGCGGAACACCGCGACGGACGTGCCGCCCACGTCGAACGCGCGGCCCAAGCCGACGGCGATGTCGTCGAGCGTGCAGAGCGGGACGCGGGTCGCGGTCGTGGTCATGGGGACACCTGGCGGGAAACCCGTTGGATCGGTTTTCTTGCCCTCTCCCCTTGCGGGAGAGGGTGGCGGCGCTTCGCCGCCGGGTGAGGGGT